>CAYUZD010000372.1:0-3484 GCA_964449475.1 uncultured Nitrospirales bacterium | reverse complement strand
GGCCGGTGCGTGAGGCGCACGGCCGAGTTGGTCTTGTTCACGTGCTGGCCGCCGGCGCCGCCGGAGCGGCACACGGTCAGGTCGATGTCTTCGTCGCGCACTTCGATGTCGATGTCCTCGTCCACTTCAGCGAGCACCTCGATCGCGGCGAACGACGTGTGCCGGCGCGCCTGTGCGTCAAACGGCGATATGCGTACCAGCCGGTGCACGCCGTTCTCGGACTTGAGGTGGCCGTAGGCCATCGGACCGGAGACCTTGAGCGACGCGCCCTTCAGCCCGGCCTCTTCGGCGTCCTGGTAGTCGAGAACTTCGACCTGGTACTCGCTCCGTTCGCAGAACCGCACGATCATGCGGTACAGCATCGAGGCCCAGTCGCAGGATTCCGTGCCGCCCGCGCCGGGGTGGATATTGACGATGGCGTTTCTCGAGTCCATCGGGTCGCTGAGCAGACTCGCCAGTTCGACCTGAACCAACCGCTCGTCGATCTTTTCGGCCAAGCTCGCAATTTCGCCGCTCATCGATTCGTCGCCCTCTTCGGCGGCCATCTCGATGAGGCCGAGCGCGTCATCAATCTCGCGGCGAAGGTCTTCGGGCGCGGACAGCGACGTCTTCAGGGATTTCAGTTCCTGGACGACTTTTTGGGCCGACTCCGGGTCGTTCCAGAAATCCTGTGCGGACATCTTCTGCTCGATGTCGGCGATTTTAGCGCGGGTCGCGTCGAGCTTGAGCGCGCCGACCAGCGCGGTCAGGCGGTCAGACGCTTCGCGGATGCGCTGCGATTCTTCTTCAAACATGCGGATGACACCCCTGCCGCGCGGTAAATCGTTCGGATTACGGACCGAAAGTGCGGTCGGCGGCACTCAGAAAACGGCCATATAGTACAAGACCGGCGCGCCCAAAAGGAACCCGTCGAAACGGTCGAGCGCGCCACCGTGGCCGGGCAGTAGCCGGCCGGAATCCTTCACGCCCGCGTCGCGCTTGACGCAGGACTTCATGAGATCGCTAATCTGCGCGACGATCGAGATCGCAGCACCGGTCGCGGCATAGCGCGGGAGCGACCAGTCGGGGTACGCGGTCCAGCCGAAGTTCTCATGCAGGAGCGCCAGCACGGCCATACCGATGACGGCGACCAGAAAGCCGCCGATGGCGCCTTCCCATGTCTTCTTGGGGCTTACGATCGGCGCGAGCGGACGCCGGCCCAGGAACCGTCCGCAGAAGTAGGCGGCGGTGTCCGTCAGCACGACGGCGACGAGTAGCATCATGATGAGGCCGCGGCCCGCGTCGAGCCGGTCGATCAGCAGGACGTGCGCGGGGCACCATGCGCCGTACATCAAGCCCGCGAGCGACCCGGCGAACCCCGCGGCGGACGGCGGCGGCGTGAGGACGTGGCCGAACCCGACGAGGAACATCGACGCGACCAGCGCGGCGTTCAGATAGGCGGGATCGCCGAAGTACGCCGCGATCCCGATGCCCAGGCCGCCGAGGAGGCCGAGTTTTTCCTGGACCGCGATCTGTCGCGCACGATACAGGCCGTAGAATTCGTGCACCACGACGAGCACGATGAACACGACGAGCACGGACAACCCCAGCCGGAGCGCCGGCACCCAGATGAGCGCGAGCACGACGGGAAGAATCACGAGCGCGGTGAGCACGCGCAGCGCGAGATTGCTCTTGGGCGCGTTCATGCGCTGGGGCGGCCCCCGAAGTTGCGCTGTCGCGCGCGAAACTCCTCGATGGCCTCGTCCACCTGGTCCTTCTGGAAATCGGGCCAGAGGACGGGCGTCACGACGATCTCGGCGTACGACGCCTGCCACAGCATGAAGTTGCTGAGCCGGTTGTGGCCGCCGGTGCGGATGAGCAGATCGAGGTCGCGCGAGAGCGGGTCGTACAGCCGCGCGGCGATGCGGTCTTCGTCGATCTTCGCCGCCTTGACCCGGCCCGCGGCGACGTCCTCGGCGACCGCGCGGCACGCATCGACGATCTCCGCGCGCGCGCCGTAGTTGACGGCGAAGTTGACCTGCATCGCGCGGTTGTTCCGCGTGAGGTCGCGCGCGCGATCCATCTCCGCGAGCACGTTCCGAGGGAGGCCGTCCCGGCGGCCGATAAACTCGACGCGGATGTCCTCGGCGTGCATCGCGTCCAGTTCGAGGCCGATGTACTTCGTGAGCAGGCGGAACAGGCCGCTCACTTCAACCTTGGATCGGCGCCAGTTTTCCGTGGAGAACGCATACAGCGTCAGCGTCTGAATCGCGCCGAGTTCGCGGCACCGCTCGATGACGGCGCGCACGCTCTTTGCGCCGGCTTCGTGGCCCTTGATGCGCGAGACGCCGTGCTGCTTCGCCCAGCGGCCGTTGCCGTCCATCACGATGGCGATATGGCGCGGGAGACCCGGTTGCTTGCTCGTCCGCGATCCGATCACGCGCGCTCCGCCCCTGCGCGCCGGCTGCCCCCGCGCGCGTCCCCGTGCACCGGGGCTAGACTTCCATGATTTCGGCTTCTTTGGCCTTGAACGACGCGTCGATCTTGCCCACGAAGTCGTCGGTCGCCTTCTGGATTTCGTCGTTCAGGCGTTTGGCCTCGTCTTCCGGGATCGCCTTGTCCTTTTTGATGGCCTCGAGCTCGTGCCGGCGGACGTTCCGGACGGCGACGCGGGCCTCCTCGGCGAGCTTGCCGATCAGCTTCACGTATTCCTTGCGCCGTTCCTCGCTGAGTTCGGGCAACGGCACGCGGATCAGCGTCCCGTCGTTTTTCGGCGTGATGCCCAGCGGAGACTGCATGATGGCCTTCTCGATCGCGCCGATCATGCCTTTGTCCCACGGCTGGATGTTGATCAGTCGCGGTTCGGGCACGCTGACGCTGGCGATCTGGTTGAGCCGCATGCGCTGGCCGTAGGCCTCGACTTCGAGCGCGTCCACGAGGCCGGTTGATGCGCGGCCGGTGCGGATGTGGAGGATTTCGTTCTGGAACGTGTCCAGACTCTTCTTCATTTTCTCGCGCGCTTCCGTCACGATCTTGTGCTGCATCGTTCACCCTCCCTGCACGAACGTGCCGATCGCCTCGCCGTGCAGCGCCCGCACGATGTTCCCCGCCTGCATGAAATTGAATACCAGAATCGGGAGCTTGTTCTCCCGGCACAACGAGATCGCCGTGGCGTCCATGACGGCGAGATTGCGCGAGAGCACCTCGGTGTAGCTCAGCACATCATACCGCTTGGCCTTCGGATTGGAAACCGGGTCGGCTTCGTAGATGCCGTCCACCTTCGTGGCTTTCAGCAGCACTTCCGCGCCGATCTCGCTCGCGCGGAGGGCGGCGGCGGTGTCGGTGGTGAAGAACGGATTGCCCGTGCCCGCGCCGAAAATCACGACCCGGCCTTTTTCGAGGTGCCGGATCGCACGGCGGCGGATGTAGGGTTCGGAAACGGGCTTGATCTCGATGGCCGTCAAGACGCGCGTGGGCACGCCCAACTTCTCGAGCCCGGCCTGGA
>CAYUZD010000371.1:0-3499 GCA_964449475.1 uncultured Nitrospirales bacterium | reverse complement strand
GCGCGCCGGGCGTTGAACGCGCTCGATATCGCGCTGCTGACAACGCCGCCTGCTAACGGCATCGTGCACGTCACGGCGGAGGTTGCGGCCGAATCGATCCAGCGGAAACTCCTCCACTACGACGGCGCGGGCGACGAGCACTACGATGCGGCGTCGGCGTTCATCAAAAGCATGCGCGGGTCGAACCCGGATGCCGCGCTGTACTGGATGGCGCGAATGCTGGAGGCGGGGGAGGAGCCGCGGTTCGTGGCGCGGCGCATGTGCATCCTCGCCTCGGAAGACGTGGGCAACGCGGACCCGATGGCGCTGGTGATCGCGACAAGCGCGTGGCAGGCGTGCGAGTTCGTCGGTATGCCCGAGGCGCGGATCATCCTTGCGCAGGCCGCGACGTATCTCGCGTGCGCGCCGAAGAGCAACGCGGCGTACCTCGCGATCGGCGCGGCCCAGGACGACGTGCGCCGGAAGAAGACCGTCGCCGTGCCGCCGCATCTGCGCGATGGTGGGCCGCGCGGGCAGGAGATTGGGCGCGGCGTGGGCTACGTGTACCCGCATGACCACGACGGGGCATACGTGCCGCAGGACTACGGCGTACCGCTCGGGACCTACTACCACCCGGCCGATCGCGGGAAAGAGGCCGAGTTCAAGGCGCGGCTGGACGAACTCCGTGACAAGTAGCGCCACGGACGAGCGCCGCTCGATCGCGTCGCGAACCAATCTACTCGACCCGAATCGCGAACGACATCGATTCGGGTTTGACGTGGTCCGCGATGTCCCTTCCGATGAACAACTCAACCAATTCCGGGTCGAAGTGTTTCCCGCGTTCCTCGGTGAGATGCTCGAACGCCTCCTCGCGCGTCGCGACCGATGCGCGGTAGACGCGCGGACTGGTCATTGCGCAATACACGTCGATGATCTTGACCGCGCGCGCCAGCAGCGGGATACGCGCGCCTTCGAGACCTTCCGGGTAGCCGGTGCCGTCGAAATTCTCGTGATGGTGTCTTGAGATCGGAGCGATGTACGCAAGGCCGGGAATGGACAGGGCGAGGTCCGCGCCGAATACCGTGTGCGCCTGCAGCAGTCGCCACTCGTCGTACGTCAGCAGCGAATGCTTGAGCAGCACGTCGTTCGGCACGCGCAGTTTGCCGATGTCGCGCAACAATGCACCGCGTTCGAGCGCGATGCGGTCGTCGATACCCAGTCCGAGCGCCTCGGCGAACCGCGCTGCGTGGTCGAGCGCGCGCATCGAACTGCCCGGGTTGAACTGTTCGCGGCTGTCGATGGCATCAGCGAGCAGCGCGAGCACCGCGGCGTAGCGCTCCGCAAGCTGGTCGGACGCGCGCAGCTCGTCCTGCGAGGCGCCCGCCCGCGCGATCGCGTCAACGGCGTTGGGGACGTCGGCGAGACCGGCGACCGAGACCCGCGCGATTTCCACCGAGGACGCAGGCGCGGATCCGCCTACGATGCCGACGCGTTTGAGCATGGAATTCCCCCGATGCGGCGGCGATGCGAGGCCCGCCGAGTGAAGTGTAGCAGCGTGCGGAAAAAGTGGCAATCTCGAAAACCGGACATCAATCCATAAGTCAATTGTTTTCAGCAGGTTGTGAAACAAAACTGCGGGCGTGGTAGACTGTACAGGTCACCTTTTCTTGTCAAGGCTTTACCGGGGGATTCGGGCTTGGACAAGGCCAAATCCGGTGCCGAACGCCGCACCGCCACGCGCGTCGACACCCACCAGCACGTCATCTTTTCCGATCAACGCGCGGTCGGCCCGCTCCGCACGGGCACCGCGGTCGATCGGAGCACCGGCGGCCTGCGCATCGTCACGGCGTTTCCGGAGGCCGTCGGTTCGACGATCCAGATCGAGTTGCAACACTCGGGTGGCGGAGGCGTGACGCTGCTCGAAGGCCGCGTGATGCACGTCGCGCCGGCGGAAAGCGGACTCTACGCGATGGGCATCCGCCTCGCGTCGAAGATGCTGCGGCCGCCCGCGCCGGTCCGGGTGTCGGGCAGCGCTGCAAGCGGCGCGCGCGCAATCACGCCTGCGCGTCGCCTGGATGTCACGGTGGGGTCGGCGGGCGACACGATGGCCGCGGTGTCGGGGACTCGTGAGGCGGTGACGTTTCGCCGCGTTCCGCGGCGCGGCGGCGCGGGGTCGTGGGCGGGACTCATGGCGATACTGGCGCTACTCGTGATCCTGGTGTTCCTGATTCTGGAAGCGATGAAGGAGGAACGGCGCAATAGTGCGGCGTTGCGCGGGCCGTTCGAGCAGGATCCCGGAGCCGATTCGCTTCGGTTGGCCGGAATTCAATGGGATTTGAGCGCCATCTCCGTCCCGCCTCCGCAGGAATCGATCCCTGATCCGCGAAGCAGCCGGGCGAATCAGCGATTCGCGACGAATCATGAAACGATATTTACGCGGGCGGAGTCGTCAGGTGATAGCGAGTTGATGCTGGCCGTGGATCCGGCGTACGCGTCGTTGCACGATGGCCAGTCATTCCCGAGCCCGGCGTCTGCACCCGCCATGACGCTGGACAAGTTCATCCGCCAATTGGAGTACGCGCAGGATTCCTTTACGTCGGGGGACGAAGGCCTCGCGCGTTCGCTCGTGCGCCGCGCGCTGCGCGATGACGGCGGTGTGCCCGATCTCTGGCGCGAGTTCGGCGAGGGATTGCTGACCGCGTTCGATCCTGTCGCGGGAACCGGAGTCGGCGCGAGTCTGGAGCAGTTGCTGGCATTCGAGCCGGTGCCGGCGTCACACGCTGCGCCCGGGGACGGTGTGCGCGTGGAGGTCGACGCAGGCGACCACGCGATGCGTGTCTGGCGTGGCGGCGCCTTGCTCGCGGAATATCCCGTCGGTCTGGGGCGCGACGGCGCGACGCCGAAGGGCGCGTTCCGAATCGCAACCAAGGTGAGCGATCCGGCGTGGTACCCGGAAGGCGGGCGCGTTGTGCCCGCGGGCGATCCGGCGAATCCCATCGGCGCGCAGTGGATGGGCCTGGCGGCGGGACGCGACCCGACGGGTGTCGGTATCCATCCGACGGCACATCCGGCGTCGATCGGGGAGGACGCGAGCCGAGGCTGCGTGCGCATGCGGCCGTCAGACGCAGCGTCACTGTTTCGGCTCGTACCGGTCGGCACGCCGGTGGTCATTCACGACTGAGTTGTCCGTCAACCCCGGTGGCGATAGCATAGACGCATGACCACGCCACGCCAGCGCGCGATCGACGCCCTGCGCCGGTTCTACCGGTTCGCGACGTTCGAGATCTGGCAAATCGGCACGCCGGGCGAGGAAGTCCCGCGCGGGATCGTCATCAAACAGATTCGCGTGGCGATCCTGCTCGGCAGCAAGCTGCTCGAAGGCATGCACATGGTACGCGCGGCGTCGTTGACGTTCGCGACGCTGCTGTCGATCGTGCCGTTCCTCGCGATGTTGTTTTTCGTCATCAACGAGTTCAACCTCGGCGACAACGTGTACGAGATGGTGAAGGACCGCATGGTC
>CAYUZD010000370.1:0-3505 GCA_964449475.1 uncultured Nitrospirales bacterium | reverse complement strand
ACCGGCCGGGCGACGCCGATGGCGTACGCGAGCTGAATCTCGCAGCGTTCGGCGAGCTTGGCCGCGACGACGTTTTTCGCGATGTAGCGCGCCATGTACGCCGCGGAACGATCCACCTTGCTCGGGTCCTTGCCGGAGAACGCGCCGCCGCCGTGGCGCCCCATGCCGCCGTAGGTGTCCACAATAATCTTGCGGCCCGTAAGCCCCGCGTCGCCCACGGGACCACCGACGACGAAGCGGCCGGTCGGATTGATGTGGTACTTAATCGGGCCCTTCACGTACCGCTTGGGCAGGATCGGGTTGATGACGTGCTTAATGAGTTCGCGCTTAATTTTGTCTTGCGAGACATGCGGCGAATGCTGGTTCGATATCACGATAGTGTCGATGCGGACCGGCTTGTCGTCCACGTACTCGACGGTGACCTGCGTCTTGCCGTCCGGCTGGAGCCACGGAAGCTTGCCTGAGGTGCGCAACTTGTGGAGCCGCAGGCCTAACTGGTGCGCGAGCAGGATCGGCAGCGGCATGAGCTCCGGCGTCTCGTTCGTCGCGTAGCCGAACATCATGCCCTGGTCGCCGGCGCCCTGGTCCTTGTCCTTGTTCGTGTGCGTATCCACGCCAAGTGCAATGTCGGGCGATTGTTTGCCCAGCGCGATCATCACGCCGCACTTGCTGCCGTCGAATCCTGAGTCGCCGCCGTTGTAGCCGATGTCACAGATCGTCTTGCGGACGATGGCGGCGTAATCGATGCCGGCCGTCGTGGTGATCTCGCCCGCGACCACGCAGAGCCCGGTTGTCACCAGCGTCTCGCACGCGACGCGCGACATCGGATCCTGCGCGAGCAGCGCGTCGAGAATCGAGTCGGAGACCTGGTCGGCGACCTTGTCCGGGTGGCCTTCGGTGACCGATTCAGAGGTGAACAGAACGCCCTTCGACTTGCTGGCCATGCGCTGGAATCCTCTCGCGTAATGCGGCTGCGGTGCGGCCTACGTCAATGTCCGTCAGTTCGCCGCAGTATCGACGTGGAACTGCGTCACATCCAGCCGGAATCCCGGCCCCATCGTGCTCGTGATTGTGCACCCGCGCAGGTACACGCCCTTGACCGACGCCGGGCGCGCCTTCACAATCGCGTTAATGACGGATGCCGCATTCTCCTCGATCTGCTGCGCCGTGAACGACGCCTTGCCGACCGGCACGTGAATGTTCGACGCCTTGTCCACGCGGAAGTCGATTTTGCCCTTCTTGATTTCGGCCACAGCCTCGCCCACTTTCGGCGTCACCGTGCCGGCCTTCGGGCTGGGCATCAGCCCGCGCGGGCCAAGCACCTTGCCGAGTTTGCCGACCTGGCCCATCATGTCCGGCGCGGCCACCATCGCGTCGAAATCGGTCCAGCCGCCTGCGATCTTGGCAACGAGGTCATCGCCGCCGACTTCGGTAGCGCCGGCGTCGCGCGCGGCCTGCGCCTGCGCGTCCTGTTTGCACACGACGACGACGCGGACCTGTTTGCCGGTGCCGTGGGGCAGCGAGACGGTGCCGCGGATCATCTGGTCCGCGTGGCGGGGATCGACGCCCAAGATGAACGCCAGATCGACGCTCTCGTCGAATTTCGCGGTGGCGCACTCCTTCACGAGCTTCGCCGCTTCGGCGAGGCCGTACTTCTTCATCGGGTCGTGCTTGGTGGCGTTGGCGGACACGCGCTTGGAAAGGGACATGGCGGTTCTCCTGTGGTTCAGACGGGCGCCGGGCGCCCTCCCACTGTTGTTCGGTTAGCCTTCGATCGTCAGGCCCATGCTGCGGGCCGTGCCGGCGACCATACTCATCGCGGCTTCGACGCTGCCGGCGTTGAGGTCCTTCTTCTTGATCTCCGCGATTTCGCGCAGGTCCTTCTGCGTGACCGAGCCGACCTTCACCTTGTTCGGCTGGCCGGACGCCTTCGCGAGCTTCGCCGCGCGCTTGAGCAGCACGGCCGCCGGCGGGCTCTTCGTGATGAACGTGAAGCTGCGGTCCTTGAAGACCGTGATCACGACCGGAATCGTCAGGCCCTGCTGGTCGCGCGTGCGGTCATTGAACTGCTTGCAGAATTCCATGATGTTCACGCCGTGCTGGCCGAGCGCCGGGCCGACGGGCGGCGCCGGGTTCGCCGCGCCCGCGGGGCATTGCAGCTTGATGAGGGCCGTTACTTCTTTTGTCTTCGGTGCCATTTCAGTTTCTCCAACTAGATCTTTTCGACCTGCCAGAAGTCGACTTCGACGCTGGTCTGGCGTTCGAAAATTTCAATCATCACTTTCACTTTGCCGCGTTCTTCGTTGATCTCGCCGATGTTGCCCATGAAATTCGCGAAGGCGCCCTCGGTGATCTTGACGCGTTCGCCCACTTCGAACGACAGCTTCGGACGCGGCCGCTCGCGCTCGCCGCGGATCTCTTCGACCAGCGCGATCACTTCGCTGTCCTCGAGCGGCACCGGTTCCGTGCGCGACCCGATGAACCCGGTCACGCCCGGCGTGTCTTTGATGAGGTGCCACAGGTCCGCGTTCTTCTCCGGGTGTTCGGGCAATTGCACGAGCACATAGCCCGGGAAGAACTTGCGCTTGGACAGTTTCTTCTCGCCCGAGCGGAACTCGGCCACCTCTTCCATCGGCACCAGCACGTTCGTAATCTGTGCCTGCATGTTCGCCTGCGCCGCGCGCGCCAGCAGCGACTGCTGCACGGACCCTTCCTGGCCCGAGTGCGCGTGGATCGCGTACCACCGGCGCTTGATACCGTCCGCCGGCGGTTCCTTGATCAGTTGCGGCTCTTCGGCGGCCGCGTCCTGCGCGGCGCCGGTGTCCTCGGCATTATCGGAGTGCGCTTTTTCCTGCACAGGCGGTCCCTACACGTTTTCGAATATGGTCAAGATAATGCGCTGGAACACGACATCCATCGCGCCGACGATGATCGCCAGCACGGCCAGGAAGAACAACACCACCGTGGTGTGCGCCTTCAGATCCTCGCGCGTCGGCCACGTGACTTTTTCCATCTCCGTCTTCACCTCGCCCGTATACGTGCGTAGGCGGCTGACGGGGCCTGGTTTCGCTTCCGTTGTCGTCGTTGTCGTTGCCATGGTCGTTCGTCGATTCCACGGTTGCCGGTCCGCATCGCCGGACCGGTTACTGCTTTATCCCAGGTGGCAGAGCTGGAGGGAATCGAACCCCCAACCTTCGGCTTTGGAGGCCGCTGCTCTACCTAGTTGAGCTACAGCTCTTCACCCGGGCGATCCGGCCCAATGGGCCGGGGCTCGCGCTATTTGGACTCCTTGTGCACCGTGTGCTTGCGGTCGAACCGGCAGTACTTTTTCATCTCGTACTTTTCCGGCGTCTTGCGCTTGTCGCGCGACGTCTTGTAGTTCTTCTGCTTGCACACCGTGCATTCGAGCGTTATCAGTTCTCGCATACCCGCCAATCCTCGTCGCTATCACCACGCGGCCGTGCCGCGGTGTTGGGTTACTTGATGACCTTGGACACGACGCCCG
>CAYUZD010000369.1:0-3520 GCA_964449475.1 uncultured Nitrospirales bacterium | reverse complement strand
TGGGCGAAATCCGCCTCGAACTGGTTGACCCAGGTACCCTTCGTGCAGTTCAGCGTGCCTGATTCGAGCACCTTGGCGAGGTTCTTCAGTTCTTCGGGACCGAAGTTTCGCCCGGTGATATTCGCGTCGCTCGGTAACTCGCGCACTCGCGTCTGGGCGGGTGTTGTTGCCATGAATCCTGACTCCCTCATCGCCTCTGGGGGCGCACCGCCGCCCAGTCAAGTCCAGATGAAACTGTTACGCCGCCTTCGACTGACGAACGCGCGGGTCGAGCAGGATTCGCGCCATGAGCTTCAGGTGTTCCCAGGTTGCCCGGCCCGCTTTGAGCTTGGACGCGCCGTACACGCGCCGATGCAGCACGACGGGGTATTCCGACACCTTCGCGCCGGCGAAAATCGCGCGCACGAGAATCTCGGTGACGCCCACAAAGTGGTCGGAGGTGATGAATTCCGGCCGGAACCACTCGCGGCGGTACGCGCGAAACATGCTGGTGTAGCAGTACAACTTTTCCGGCACGATCGCGCCATACATCCGGCTCGCGCCGCGGCTGAGCGCCAGTCGCCAGCCCTGCACGTTCTCGACGCCGCCCTCGGGATGATAGGGCGAACCCGTCACCACCTGTGCGCCTGTCCGGCGCATTGCGGACAACAGTCCAAACACTTCCTCAGGATGGTACGTGCAATCCGCGTCGAGTGTCAGGATCACGTCACCCGTTACCGCGTTCGCCGCGGAGCGCAGCGCGCTCGAGAGACCCTGGTTTCGATCGTGTCGGATGATCTTCACGGGTTGGTCGCCCGTGGACGGGAAAAGCGAACTCAGCGAGTCGTACGTCCCATCCGCGCTGCCGTCGTCAATCAGCACCAGCTCGACCTTGCCCTCTCGCCGGAGCCGCTCAAGCACCGGCGCCAGGGCGTCGCGCAATGGGCCGAGGCCGGCCGCCTCGTTGTAGCAAGGGATGACGATGCTGATAGAGGTCGTCTGCGTGAACACGGGCGAAAACACTACGGTCGTCGCGGCGGATCGCTCGCGCCGAGTGTCGAGGACGGTGTCAGCCGTTCGCTCTGTCATGGTCAGCCGTCTTGCGGCGCCAATCGCCGTCCCCAGCCCGGGAACCCGCGATCGCCTCGCGCCAACAGACGCATTTCTCCCTCATGAATCGCTCCAATATGAGCAATATCGGTGCCAGAGGTGCGGATTCCGACAACTCCGTAGATCACAGTAGCTTGCAACTCTTGCGTCGAAGTGTCAACAAACCGGTACGCAGCCTGCTCCACCACAATTGTCAACGGTGACAAAGGTTTGGTTGGAAAACCTGACACAGGTACGTCCTCTGTTGGGGAAGTCGAGACGGACGCGAGGCTCGAAGAGCAATTGGAGTCTAGGGACGTGGTGAAATGAGCCGAAGTGGGAGACCGTGATCGAATCCGCGTCACAGAGGGCAAAGTAATCTATTGACAACTGATCCCGTATGGCGTTGAGATTCGTCCTGCGGTCTGCAAGCCAGTCCATATGAAGTCGACGATCGCCGACCTCAGCGACAAAGACTCTTTTTTGTCAAGCTTTTGCTCCAACGATGTGGCGTCATAATGACAAACTTCACTTGGTGCGAGCACGCTCGATGACGCCGTGTCCCGCAACCAGGCGGTCGTCTGACTTTATTGTATTTAGTGTAATTACTTATCTGGCCGGAGCCATTTCCCCGGCAATCCGACGATATCATATCGAATCCTCGTCCGCTTCCAGCCCGGTTCCATGGTCAGCGATGTTGGCTTCTGTTCCCCGGGTGCACACAAGTGACTGGTCACGTCCATAAGACTCCGGGGTCATGGAATGAATACGTGTCTGCGGGACACCGTCTGAAGCCTTGGGATTTGCGGCTTGGTCCCCATAAAGTTGTCAAGTATGGCAACTCTTTGTGCACTGATCCGCGAAGACATCGGTTTCGGTCACCGACTGAGGCCATACGGGGCGGAATCCGATGCCGTTTGGGGAGCGTTACCTGCTGGAACGGGTCTTGCGTATTTTGCACGACGCAGGCTGAGATCTGGGGCGGATCCAAGGGACTCATTGATGTTACGAGTCGGTATCGTCGGATATGGTTACTGGGGGCCGAATCTCGCGCGGAATTTCAACGCGCATCCGGGGTTCAAGCTGACCCGTATCGCAGACATGGCGGCGGATCGCCGCGCTCGCGCGCTCGAAGCGTATCCCCAGGTAGACGTGGTGTCCGACGCACGGATCGCGTGTAACCCCGACATCGACGTCGTTGTGATTGCGACGCCAGTCTTTACACACTACGACATTGCCCGCGAAGCACTGCTGAACGGCAAGCACGTCTGGGTCGAAAAACCGATGACGTCCACGGTCGAGCAGGCAAAGGAACTCGTGGACCTGGCCGAGAGCCGTGACCTGACGCTCATGGTGGACCACACGTTCCTGTTCACCGGCCCGGTCCAGAAAATGAAGGGCCTGATCGACCAGAACGAACTCGGCAACCTCTACTACTACGATTCGGTCCGAGTAAACCTCGGCATTTTCCAGCACGATATCAACGTGATTTGGGACCTGGCGCCGCACGATTTCTCGATCATGGACTATCTGCTCGGGCCGACGGCGCGGGCGGTGTGCGCGCACGGCCGCGGCCACTTCGACACCGGCCTCGAAGATGTCGCCTATGTCAGCGTCTTCTACGATCACAACCTTATCGCGCATTTCCACCTGAACTGGTTGTCGCCGGTGAAAATGAGGCGCACGGTGGTCGGCGGCTCGAAGAAGATGCTGGTGTGGGACGATCTGAACGCGGAAGAAACGCTGAAGGTATACGACAAGGGAATGGACGTGAAGACACGCGAGGGTTTGTATCGTGTGCTTGCGACGCCGCGCCACGGGGTGATGCACGCTCCGGTCGTCCAGAACATCGAAGCGCTGAAAACGGAGGTGGAATACTTCCACCGGTGCATCGCGACGGGCGAGCGCCCGCACAACGACGGCCTGTCCGGTCTGCGCATCGTCCGCATGCTCGAGGCAACGGACCGCTCGCTGCAGCAAGAGGGGCGGGTCGTCGAACTCGAGGACGCATGGGTGGCCAAATAGGGCCCTACGTCGAGATCGCTCCCTCCGTCACGCTGGGCCAGGATGTTCGGATTTTCGGATGGGCCAACCTCTACGGGTGCGCGATCGGCGACCGCACAAAGATCGGTCCGTTCGTCGAAATCCAGCGCAACGCGCGCATCGGCGCGGACTGCAAGATTTCGAGCCACACGTTCGTCTGCGAGGGTGTCCAGATCGGCGACCGGGTGTTTATCGGTCACAACGTCACGTTCATCAATGACCTGTACCCGCGCGCGACGACCGACGACGGCGGGTTGCAGACGGATGCGGATTGGGAAGTGGTCCCGACACATATCGAGGACGGCGCGTCGCTGGGTTCGAGCGTGACGGTGCTGGCGGGCGTGCGGATCGGCACCCGGGCTATAATTGGTGCAGGCAGTGTGGTGACGAAGGATGTCGGCCCGGGGGA
>CAYUZD010000368.1:0-3560 GCA_964449475.1 uncultured Nitrospirales bacterium | reverse complement strand
TCGTGCCCGGCGGCCAGCAACTGGAGTATGCAATGGCTTCCGATGAAGCCGGAACCGCCGGTGACGAGTACTTTGCTCATGACGACCTCCTGGAAAAATGAATCGGGGGATCGGCCACGCCTGACCGATCCCCCGAACGGTTGTTCGACCACGCCGGCGCCGATGGACGGCGCGGACGATTCGGGTTTACGCGAGTACGCTCTTGGCGCGAGCGAGGCGTTCGGCAATGTTGATACGCTGCGGACAGGCCTTCGTCGCTTCGGCAAGGTCGACGGACTCGAACTCGCGCTCGGCCATGCTCATTTTGGCGTACATGCCGCGCGCGCTGTCCGTCTCGCCGTAGCACTCGGCATACATCAAGTACCGAAGCTGCTCGCCGATGCGGAGGTCGCCGGCGACGCGCGATTCGCAAATGTGCGTGCAACCCTTGCAGTAGAGGTGCGCCGTCTCGGCGGCGTAGCGCTGGAGCTGGTTGATCTCGGTCGCAGTGAGTTCGGTGACCGAGCGCGCGGCGGTCGCGTTCTCGATCATGATCTGCATGTTGGTCATGCCGGAGACGCACCCGCTGATGCGTTCGTCGGCCCACGCCGCCTTCAGTCGCGCCTGGTGCAAGTTGAAGTTCTGCGACTGGAACTTCGTCACAAACTCGCTGTCGGTCGGCACCGAGTCCTGCGTCTTCATGCCGAGCAGGCCAATGCCCGCGTCCACGCAAGCGTCCATCGCCTTGTTGAGTTCGAGATCGCCGTAATCCTTGAAGCTGTAACGGAACATGATCAGATTGATCGCGTCGCCGCCGATCGACGCCGCCTTGTTCATCAACTCGACGACGTTGCCGTCGTGGCAGGAGAACCCGAAGTAGCGCGTCTTGCCGGACTTCTTCAGTTCGTCGGCGAACGCAATGTATTCGGGTTCGAGTTCTTCGGGCTTGTTCAGGCCGTGGAAGAAGTAGGCGTCGAGCTGGTCCACGCCGAGCACGTCGAACTCCTTCATGATCGCGTCGCGGTACTGGCTGACCGGCGCCGGGCCTGCGCCGCGGAACATACCGGACTTGGACGTGATCCAGAGGTTCTGCCGGCCGACCTGCTCGATGAACGGGCGCAGCGTGACGTGCGATTGACCGTTCGCGTAGGACTCCGCGGTGTCGATGTAGTTGATGCCGAGTTTGAACGCGCGGTGGAGCATCTTGTCGTACGTAGGATCGAATTTCTGCGACCCGCCCATGAACAGAATCGGGATCGTCTCGCCGGTTTTGCCCAGCTTGCGCCGCGGGACCGTGTCGAGCAGCGGCACGGTCGGTTCCGGCGCGGCCTCCTGCGCCAACACCGGACGGAGTCCCGCGCCGGCGGCGGCCACCCCCGCGCCGGCGGCCGCGGCACGCTTCAGCAACTCCCTGCGGCCAAACGATGACGACTCACTCATGCGCCTTCCTCCTGTGCCGCGCTTACGCGGTCGGTTCCGTGGCGTAGTCCCGCTGTTTGAGCAACATGCGCCGGTGCGGGCCGCGGCTCTCGCCGACGGCCGTGACGTACACGGCGCGTTCATCCTTGATCGGGCATTCGGTCTCGCAGATGCCGCAACCGATGCAGAGGTCGGGCACCATGAAGGGCTTGTTCAGCACGACGATGTTGCCGTAGACGTCCTTGGCTTCCATGTCCTTGGTCTGGATGGCCTTGGGCGAGGTCGGGCAGACCTCTTCGCACACGACGCACGGGATCTCCATCGCGTGCGGCAGGCACCGGCCCGTGTCGAAGAACGCCGTACCCAATCGCACCGGGCCAACTTCCTCGTACGCGCCCTTGCCGAGTTTTTCCTCGACCGTAATGCGCCGGATCGCGCCGGTCGGGCAGACTTCGGAGCAAAGCGTGCACTTCAACTGGCAATGGCCAATGGTGAACTTCATCACCGGCGTCCACAGCGCTTCGAGACCGCCCTCCTGCCACGACGCGGGCTGCAGGACGTTCGTCGGGCACGCGTTGATGCACTGGTCGCACTTGATGCATTTGCGCAGGAAGTCGGACTCCTCGACGGAGCCGGGCGGGCGAATCAGGTCGCCGGAGAAAGTGTGGTCGGTGTTGTACCCGTGATTGCGTATAAAAGGATAGGCGAGCACGCCCGCGATCCCGGCAAACACCACCTGGCGGCGCGAGATGTCCGGCTTCGTAACGACCTGCTTCGTGTCCAGGCCGAACATCGTGAACGAGAGCGCGTCTTCCGGACAGTCGTCGATACAGTTCATGCACGAGAAGCACTCGGAGAGGCGGACCTGGCCCATCGGGTCGGCCGCGCCCTCGCAGCGCGTGAGGCAGAGGTTGCAGTCGGTGCACTTGTGCACGTCGCGGTTGATGCGGAACAGCGAGAACCGCGAGATGACTCCCAGCAGCGCGCCAAGTGGACACAGCGTGCGACAGAAGAACCGCGGGATCACCACGTTCGCGCCGACCAGCGCCATGATCATCAGGCCGATCCAGAACGAGCCGACGAACACGCGCTCCTCGACGCCCGGCTTGAACTTGAGCGAATCGAAGATTTCGGTGTGCAGACTCATGGCCGTCGCGCCGTCGGAGAGTTTCACGAGGCCCATGTCCACCGCGGGCGCGATGGTCGTCGCGAACGTGCGGTACATGAGGCAGATCGGGTCGAGCAGGCCGATCTGCAGCGAACCGAACGCCGCCAGGATCAGCATCACGAGCAGGATGGCGTACTTGAAGTAGAAGAAGCCGCGGTATCGGTTGGAATCAATGCGGTCCTTGCCGTTGCGGACGTTGAACAGCCAGCCGATGAACTGGTGCAGCGTGCCGTAGGGGCAGATCCAGTTGCAGAACACGCGGCCGAACAGCAGCGTGACGGCGAGGATGAGCAGGCCCCAGCCGAGGTAGCGGTAGACGTAGCCGGTGCTGAGGATGTTCGCGATCATCACGAGCGGATCGAACTCAAGGATCCGCGAGACCGGGAACCCCTCCAGTCGCGTGACGAACGTCAGCCACACGGACAGGACAAACACGCCAAAGAAGAATACCTGGCTCAGAATGCGGACGTTTGTAATGCGAAGCAGTTTCTTCGCCTTCTCGCCGTCCACTTTCGCTTTTACCGCGCTTTCAGACATCGACACTCAACCCCTGCGCCGGCACGATCCTCGCCCGCGTTTAAATGTGCAGTTCCTTGATTCGTCCCGGTTTCTTCCAGTCCATGTCCATCACGCGCTCGCCCGGTTTCGCGGCGGCGGTGCTCTTTTCCACGGCCTTGGCAATGTAGGCCGGCAGATCGTCCGGGTGCCGTTCGAGGCACATCTCGAACGCCCACGCGTCCGACGCCGACATGTCGAGGCTCGCGATGACGACGTTGCCCTTGCGCACGTTGGACGGGTCGCCGCCGGTCGGGCCGTTCTCCATCAGGATGTTCGTCCCGTCCAGGATCGTCAGCGTCGGCTTGAGCATGATCGAGAAATCGCTGATGATGCCGTGGATGTCCTGGTGGAACTGGTTGCGCGTGCCGCCGAGCAGCCCGTACCAGTTCTTCAGGCCCATCGACGCGTGGCAGAGATTGTGGTCCTTCACCGGCGA
>CAYUZD010000367.1:0-3563 GCA_964449475.1 uncultured Nitrospirales bacterium | reverse complement strand
CCGCTGACGGAGATGCACTGGCCGGTGACCCAGGTGGACTGGTTGGAGGCGAGCATGGTGATCATGGCGGCGATGTCTTCGGGTTCGCCGAGGCGGCCCATGGGGTAGAGCTTGGCGGCGCGCTGGTACATCTCGTCGCCTGGGCCGCCGTAGCCGGTGGTCATGGGCGTGCGGGTGACGCCGGGGCAGACCGCGTTGACGCGGACGTTGTAGCGACCCATCTCGAGCGCGAAGGCCTTGGTGAAACTCATCACGGCGCCCTTCGTGGCGGAGTAGACGGCGATGCGTTTCTCGCCGACCTTGCCCGCCTCGGACGCGATGTTGATGATGGAACCGCCGCCCTGTTTCGCGATGAGCGGCGCGACGGCGCGGTCGGTATTGAGGACGCCGCGGATGTTGATGTCGAGCATCGCGTCCCAGTCCTTCGGCGTCGTATCGAGGAAGAACGCGCCGGACGTGCTGACGCCCGCGCCGGCGACGAGGACGTCCGCACGGCCGAAGTCGTTCTCGGCGGCGGCGGCCATTTTTTCGCAGTCGGCGTACTTCGTGACGTCGCAGGGCACGGCGGTGACCTTCGCGCCCATCGCGCGAACCTCGTCGGCGGCCTCGACCAGCGCCTTCTCGTTGCGATCGGCGAGGACGAGATTCATGCCTTCGCGCGCGAAATAGCGCGCGGTCTCGCGCCCGAGGCCGGACGCTCCGCCCGTGATGATGCCGACTTTGCCTTTGAGTCCGAGGTCCATGGGGTCCGCTCCGAGACGAATGCCGCCGAAAGCGGGCCATGCTAACAGGCAAGAGAACGAATTACTACTTTGGAGTGCGGCGGTTGGCCGCGTTACACTGTGCGCCGGCCATGCTGGGCCCGAACAGACAGGGAGTGGCGAACGACGATGGCGAAGATTCGCTTCGAGGGCGACGAGCGGGAAATTGCGGACGGCTCGCGCGTGTTTGAGACGTGCGAGGCGCTCGGGATGCCGTTTGGGTGTACCGAGGGCATTTGTGGGACGTGCCGGTGCACGGTCGTGAGCGGGATGGAGCACCTGAAGCCGCTGAACGAGAAGGAAGAGGACATGGACCTCGGTCCGGACGAGCGCCTGGCGTGCCAGTGCTACATCACGGGCGGACTGGTCGAGTTCGAGATTGGTTGAGGGAGAGCGCGCGGCGGGGGTCGTAGGCGAGGTGAGATGAAGTCGAGCCAGTGGTTCCAATGCGCCGCCGTGATGGCGGCGTGTGTTGTTTCGGGCGGGACGTTCGCGGCCGACTTCGACCTGCTGATTCGCGGCGGAGACGTGTTCGACGGGTCGGGCGCGCCCGCGCGGCGGGCGGACGTGGGCATTCGCGCGGACCGCGTCGCGGCGATCGGCGACCTGTCCGCGGCGACGGCGTTGCGGACGATCGACGCGGCCGGGCTGACGGTGGTCCCGGGGTTCGTCGATCTGCACAGCCACGCGGACGGGGCCGGCGAGAGCGGCGGGCTGCGGTCGGGCGATCCGGCACGGCGGGCGGCGCCGAATCTGGTGACGCAGGGGATCACGTCGGTAGTCGTGAACCAGGACGGCCGGAGCCTGATCGACATCCGGCGCCAGCGCGACCAGCTCGAGCAGGCCGGGTTCGGGCCGAACGTGATCCTGATGGTCGGACACAACACGATTCGCCGCGCGGCGCTGGCGGGTGTGGACAAATCGCGCGCGGCGACGTTGGCCGAGATCGACGCGATGCGCCAACTGGTGCGGCAGGGGATGGAAGACGGCGCGTGGGGGCTGACGGCCGGACTGGAGTACGAGCCCGGGATTTGGAGTACGACCGACGAACTCGTCTCGCTCGTGGGCGAATTGCGCGCGTACGGCGGCGTGTACATCGTGCACGAGCGGTCGTCGGGCATCGACCCGCTGTGGTACGTGCCGAGCCTGGACGACGACGGCACGACGCCGGACACGATGCTCGATTCCGTGCTCGAGACGATTGCGGTGGCGGAACAGACCGGCGTGACGAGCGTGGCGACGCACATCAAGGCGCGCGGGCAGGCGTACTGGGGCAAGAGCGGCGAAATCGTGGACGCGATCCAGGCGGCGCGCGACCGCGGCGTGCCGATCTACGCCGACCAGTATCCGTACGACTCGTCGGGCAGCGACGGCACCATGGCGCTGATCCCCCAATGGGTGCTCACGGGCCACTCGGACCCGACGGACTACGCGAGCGCGCTGCGCGAGACGCTCAAGGACGACAACGCGGCGACGCGGCTCGCGCGGGACGTGATGCACGACGTTCTGCAGCGCGGCGGGCCGAACAACATCGTCATCATCGACTATCCGGACCGCAGCCTGATCGGGAAGACGCTGGGCCAGATCGCGGCGTCGCGCGGGATCACGCCGATCGAGGCGGTGTACGCGCTGCAACTGGAAGGGTACCGGGACCGGTTCGGCGGCGCGGTGCTGCGCGGGTTCTCGATGGACGAGGAGGACGTGCGGCGGTTCGCGCGGCAGACGTGGGTGGCGACGGCGTCGGACGCGGGCGTGACGCGGCCGGGCGAGGACTACGTGCACGCGCGGTACTACGGAACATTTCCGCGAAAGATCCGGCGGTATGCGCTGGACCGGCCATTGATCAGCGTCGAGCACGCACTGCGATCGATGACGGGCCTGCCGGCGGAGATCCTGGGCTGTGAGGACCGGGGCTACCTGCGCGAAGGCGTCGCGGCGGATGTGACCATCCTCGATCTGCGCACCCTGCGCGATACGGCGACGTTTTTCGAGCCGCACCGGTATGCCGAGGGCGTGCCCTACGTGATTGTGAACGGCGCGTTCGTCGTGGACGCAGGACAGACGACGCTCGCGCTGAACGGCCGCGTACTGACCCGCGACGAAGAGCGCGCGCGGGCGGACACGGACGACTGATTCGGCGCACGGTTGAACGCCCTGCCGGGGCATCCGTATAATCTTTTAACTGGTGGCCCTTTCGCTGCCAGTATCCGGCTGGCGCAGTCCTATTCACGCATCGAAGCGAGGGGTGCAATGCATTCCGGGGATCGATTTACCGAAGGGTTCTCCTTCGACGACGTCCTCCTGAAGCCCGCGAAATCGGACGTACTTCCGAGCGGGATCGACATCCGCACGCGGTTCACGCGCAACCTTTCCCTGAACATTCCCGTCGTCAGCGCGGCGATGGACACGGTGACGGAATCGCGCCTCGCGATCGCGCTCGCGCAGGAAGGCGGGATCGGCGTCATCCACAAGAACCTCACGATCGACGAGCAGGCGTTCGAGGTCGATCGGGTGAAGCGGTCGCAGGCGGGGATCATTTCCGATCCGTTCACGCTGACGCCGGACCGGCCGGTGAACGACGCGCGGGAACTGATGGACCGGCACTACGTGTCCGGCGTGCCGATCACGGACAACGCGGGCACACTGGTCGGCATCCTCACGAACCGGGACCTGCGGTTCCAGGAGGACTGGAACCAGCCGATCGCGGAAGTGATGACGAAGGAACGCCTCGTCACCGTGCCGCCGAGCACGACGATGGACGAGGCGAAGAAGCTGCTGCACAAGCATCGGATCGAGAAGCTG
>CAYUZD010000366.1:0-3572 GCA_964449475.1 uncultured Nitrospirales bacterium | reverse complement strand
AGTGCGGGCACCCGTGCCGGCGTTTAGAGGGGGGACCCCTGAAACGTTAAGGCGCAGAGGATAGCATTTGGCGGCGCGGGCGTGCAAGGAAGGAACGCGCACACGCGCCGCGGCAGGCCAGGCGAGCGAGACAGCCGGCCGGATTCCGAACTATTTGCCGCCGGCCTCGGCCGGGGTGGCCGCGGGCACCGACGCGGGAGCCGAATCCGCCGTGAAGATATTAATGTGCCGCCATTCGCCGCGATGGAAGCGCCAGGCGAACGCGCCGCTGAGCACGATGACGTAGATGGTCGCGCCGTACCAAGCGCCGAGCGCGCCGAGATCGAGCACGTGCGCGAACAGCAGAGCAAGCGGCAGGTTGATGAGCCACGCCCCGGCAAAGAGCGCCATCATTACCCAGCGGGTGTCGCCCGCGCCGCGCAGCGCGCCCATCAGCACGATGCTGATCGCGTCAAACCCGGCGAAGATGGCCGCCAGGATCAGGAGCCGCCGGCCGAGCCAGATTACATCCGGGTTTTCCGAGAAGAGGTGCATCAACTGTTCGCCGAACACGGCCAGCACGATGCCCACCGTTGTCATGATCACCATGCCGATCTTCACCGCGGTGATAGCTCGCCGACGGGCGGTCTCGTAGCCGCCGCGGCCGAGCCACTGGCCCACAATGGGCGTCGTGGCCATGCCGAGGCCCATGGCCGGCAGGAAACACAGGTGCATGAAATTGATTGCGCCCGTGTGCGCGGCAAGCTGCACCGCGCCGAATCCGCCTACGATGAAACTCGTGAAGATGCCCCACGCGGCGACGTCCATGAAGCTCGAAAGTCCCGCCGGCCAGCCAATGCGGAACAGTTCCGTAGCCTTGCCGGCCTGGAAGCGCCAGGTCCTGCGCGAGGCATACTCGCGGTTCACGCGGTCGCTCAGGAAAAACGAGAGCAGCATCAGCGTCTGGAACAGCAGCGCGAGCAGCGTCGCCGTCGCCGCTCCCGCGATGCCCATCTTCGGCATGCCGAAATGTCCCAGCGTCAGGGTGTAGGCGAGGACGATGTTCACGATATTCGCGGCGATGGTCGACGTCATCGGGAGCGTCGCGCGGCCGATGGCCTGGAAGAACGAGGCCAGGGCGACTTCGCTCGACACGAGAACGAAACCAAGGATGCGGATTCGGAAATAGGTGAGCTCGAGCTCCGTGACCTCCGGCTCGTGACCCATGCGCTCGAAGAACGGCCGCGCCAGAGGCAGAAACGCGATCACGGCAATCCCGGTGAGCAGCGAGATGTAGATGCCCTGCCACGCGTAACGCGAGCAGTTCTCCAGTTCGCCCTTGCCGAAGCTTTGGGAAACGAACGTACTAACGCACCCCGCGACGCCGACGAAAAAGATACCCAGGACATACGCCCACAGGCCCGCGGAGCCGATGGCGGCGAGATGGATGGGTTCCGGCTGCCCATGATCCAGCGTGGACACGATGTACTTGTCCACAAAGTCCATGATGACGAACGAGAGGTTGCCGAGCATGATGGGCCAGGCCATGCGCGTGACCTCGCGCAGACCGTCCCAGCGACCCTCGCGGACGGGCAGAGTTTGGGTTGAAGTACTCATGAGTGACCGTGATTTCCCCCGCCCGGAAGGCGGGCACTTTATCATACAGGGCGTGGATATGCGCACCGGTCCGCGTGGGCGTGGTATTGGGAAGCAGGAACTGGACAACCCGCAATGTGTTCAATATACTGGCCAATTGGGCTGTTACGACTCGGGCGCGAATTGGATTTATCCAATGCGCAACAAGGAGAACGTCAAGTGTTGTACGGGAAAATTGCAAGTGCGGCAGCGGCGTTGGCGCTCGGTCTGGGCGTATTCGCGGGTGGACCCGCGATCGCGGAAGACCTGCCTACCCCGCAAATGATCGTGAACAAGTACGTCAAGGCAACGGGTGGTGAAGACAAGTGGAAGGCGGTGAAGTCGCGTTCGGCCAAGGGCACGCTCAACATCGTCGCCATGGGCATGACCGGCTCGCTCACATCGGCGGTCGAGGGTCAGAATGCGAAGCAGGTGATGGCGATCGACGGCTTCGGCGAATTCCAGAGCGGCATTAAGGACGGCAAGGCCTGGTCGTCGAACCCGATGGCGGGCGACATGCTCCTCGAAGGCGCGGAAGCCGAGCAGGCAATGAAACAGCTCGACCTCGCGGAATGGGTCAACTGGGAAAAGCACTACACGAGCGCGGAAACGGTGGGTGAAGAGGCCGTCGGCGACACGCCGTGCTGGAAGGTCACTTTCACGCCGGCCGCGGGTGAGGCCGTGAACTACTGGTTCGCGAAGGACAGCGGACTAATCATCCAGTCATACGGTCCGAATGTCGGCGGTCCGGCGACGACTACCTATAAGGACTACAAGGACGTGAACGGCCTGCTGGTCGCGCACACGCAGTCCATTGAGGGCATGAACGGACCCGTCGAAATGACGTTCGAGTCCCTCGAATTCAACGGCACGATCGACCCGGCCACGTTCGACGTTCCGGCGTCGATCGCGGCCCTGATGAACCCGTCGGCGGCGCCTGCTGCAACGAACTAACCGCGCCTGTTACGAAGCGAGTATTCGAGGCACCCGCCGCGGAGCCGCCGCGGCGGGTGCCGTGTTTTCAGCGGATTGAGGGCGGCTGCCCGGGCGGTTCCGCTTTCCCAGCTGGAGCGGAATTCGTGTATACTGCTGCTGCACGATCGCGTGACCGCGGGTGGCGGGTACCGCCGCCCACAGGCACTCAGGGGGCACGGCGCGCGATCCAGGGGGACGGATCCGCGCCGCGTTGACGTCGCGGTCCGAACGAGTCCGGCGGTCTTTCGGCCCGAGCGGCCGGGTCGCGCCGTGCTCCGCGCGGGGGAAGACGGTCTCGGTGGGTCGACTTCAAAACCTCTCGTTCCGCAACAAGCTGCTCATCCTGCTCGGCTTCGTGAGCAGCATGTCGCTCCTGCTCAGCTCGGTTGCGTTCATTGCATACGACACCGTGTCCTACCGGGCGCAAATCGAGCACGAGCTCAATACGCTCGCCGAGGTGCTCGCGATCAATCTGCAGGCGCCGCTCAGTTTCGGCGATGATGCCGCCGCGACGGAGACCGTCCGCGCGCTCGTGGCCCAACAATCGTTCGTACAAGCGATCGTAAGCGACGCGGAAGGCGTCGAGTTTGCGAAGTTCGTCAATCCCCAGGTTTACGAGCTGATGCAAAATCGGGCGATCGGCGAGTACCTCGCAGAGCGCGGCGCGAACATTGTCAACATCGAGCAGCACGTCCGGCAGGGCGGCGAGCGGCTCGGCTCTGTGCGGGTCGTGGCCGACGTGGGCCCGCAGACCGCGGCGCGTATCCGCTACCTCTCGGTCGCTGTCGTGGTGTTCTTCATCGTGTCCATGGCGTTCGCCGTCGCGGTGTCGTTCGTTTTGCAGCGGGTGCTCTCGCGTCCGATCATGCAGCTCGCGCGGACGGTGCAGCGCGTCTCCGACGAGAAGGACTATTCCGTCCGCGCGCAGAAGTACGCGGACGACGAACTGGGTCAGTTGACCGACCAGTTCAACAGCATGCTGG
>CAYUZD010000365.1:0-3584 GCA_964449475.1 uncultured Nitrospirales bacterium | reverse complement strand
GCAATGCCGAGCCCGCGCGCGCCGCCGGCGAGCCTGAGCAGTTCGACGACGACCGACTCGCCGAGTCCGATCGCGAGCAGAAACACAAGGCCCCACGCGGCAATGCCGAGTTCCATGAAGCCGTAGACGCGCAACGGGCGCTTGGAGCGGTCCGCGAGCCGCCCGCCCCAGACGCTGCCAATGGCAAGGCCGAGGAAGAAGACTGAGAGGACGGTGCTGACGGCGTACGACGTGGTGCCGAAGAGGAGGACGAGTTTGCGCGTCCACACGACCTGGTAGAGCAGGCCCGCGCCGCCGGAGAGGAGGAACAGCGCCGCCGCTCCGATGAACGAGCCCAGCGGCGACGCTACGCGTGGGGCTCGCGCGCTATCGGATTCGGCGGTCATCGTATGGATACGGGCGCACCAGGGCGCTGCATCGTATCGAAGCGGATCGAATCCGTCAACGCCCGGCGGAGGACCGCGCGAAGACGGCGACGGCCTCGACGTGGGCGGTGTGCGGGAACATGTCCACGGCGGTGACGGAGGCGAGGCCCCAACCGGCGGCGAGCAGTGCCTTGGCGTCCCGCGCAAGCGTGGCGGGGTCGCAGGAGACGTAAACGATCCGTTGCGCGCGGGCCTGGGCGAGCGCGGCGATGATGGGTTTGGCGCCCTGGCGCGGGGGATCGAGCAGGATCGCGTCCCACTCCTGGCGGCCGATTGCACGGACGAACGCGGCCTCACTTCCGCACTCGTACGCGCCGGGCCGCAACGCATTGGCGGCCGCGATCGACGGTGCGTGGTGATCGATACCGAGCACGCGCGCTTCCGCGAGCGGTAGCGAGAAGTTACCGCTGCCGCAGTACAGGTCGAGCAACGACGACGCGCCGCGCAGCGACTCCTGGACCCGCGACCGCAGCACGCGGTTGAGGAGCAGCGACGCCTGGGCGAATCCTCCGCACACGATCGGCACGCCGTCGAAGACGAATTGGCACCGCGGCCCTGCGGATCGAGAGTGGTTCGACAGCGGGAACACCGAGTCGAGGTCCGGCACCGGGTCCCGCGTCCAGACCAGTACATCGTCACTTTCGGGATTGACGGTGATGTCGAATTCGCCCTCGATGCCCGCGCCGCGCAGGCGTGCGAGCGCGGAGTTCAACCGGGGATGACACAGCGGACACGCTTCGATGTCCACGATCCGGTGCGACCGCGCCTCGTAAAACCCGACGCGTCCGTTCGCCGCGCGAAAGGTCGCGCGCGTCCGGTACGCGAACCGGAGAGACGGTTCGTCCGCCCACTCCACGGTGACTTCGCATCCCGCGATGCGGCGAAAGCAATCGGCGACGATGCCGCGTTTGGCCCCGGCCTGCGCGGGGTACGCGAAATGGAGCCAGGTGCACCCGCCGCACGCGCCGAACACCGGGCAATTCGCCGGCAGGCGATCGGCGGAAGGCGTTACAACGTGATCGACTTGCGCGCGAAGCACGCCTCCGCGCCGCTCCGGCGCGCCGATGCGGATTGTGTCGCCGGGCAAGGCATACGGGATCAGACATACGGCGCCGTCGATTCGCGCCAGGCCGTCGCCGCCGGCAACGACCCGTTCAATGGTCACATCGGGCATCGCTCCATTGTACCGGCCGCGCACGTGCGGGACCGGATTGTCGAAACACTATCGCGCGTCGTATAGTGGTGGATTGGGAATAGCGAACGATAACGGCCGGTATGCACACGAAATCGCAGGAAGAGCGGCTGTTCGAACTCTCTATCGACATGCTCTGTGTCGCGGGGTTCGACGGCTACTTCAAGTCGATCAATCCCGCATTCGAGAACGTGCTTGGATACTCCCGCGCCGAGTTGTTGTCGAAGCCGTTCGTCGATTTCGTCCACGACGAGGACAAGGAGGCGACCCGGGCGGAACTGGCCAAGCTTGCGGGTGGCGACATCACGTTGCACTTCGAGAACCGGTACCGGTGCCGGGACGGTACGTACCGCCGGCTGGCGTGGTCGGCATACCCGGATCCGGCCGCGGAGGTCGTGTACGCGGTCGCGCGCGACGTGACGGTGCAGAAGGCGGCGGAAGACAAGCTCAGCCATACGTATGCGCTGCTGGAGACGCTGCACCGCGCGCAGAGCCGGTTCATCGAGGGGGCGGACCGCTTCGACCTGTTCAACGGTCTGTTGAACGGCGTGCTCGAGATCACCAAAAGCGAGTACGGGTTCATCGGCGAGGTGCTGTACAGCGAGACCGGGCGGCCGCACCTGAAGATGCACGTCATCACGAACATGTCGTGGAGCGAGGAGACGCAGACGTTGTACGACCGGACGGCGGCCGGGGGCATGGAGTTCTACAACCTGGATACGCTGTTCGGCCGGGTGATCTTGGACGGCAAGCCGGTGATCTCGAACAATCCGCGGACAGATCCGCGGCGGGGGGGCACGCCGCCGGGCCATCCCGAGTTGTGCGCGTTCCTGGGACTGCCGTTCTTCAAAGGCAGCGAGCTGATTGGCGTCGTGGGCATTGCGAACCGCCCCGGCGGGTACGACATCGGACTGGTGCCGCTGTTGCAGCCGTTTTTATCGACGTGCGCGAACCTAGTGGAAGGGTTCCGCGATCGGCACCGCCGGGAACAGGCGGAGCGCACGCTGGATCGGATGGCGCGGCTGGACGACCTGACACAGTTGCCGAACCGGCGCGCGTTCCTCGAACGACTGGATCTGGAGATTCGCCGCGCGAAGCGGTACGAGACCCCGTTGTCGTTGCTGACGATCGACCTTGATCGGTTCAAGGGCGTCAACGACAAATACGGCCACGCGGTTGGCGACGACGTGCTGCGCGGCGTATCGGAGATCCTACGGAGCGAGCGCCGCGGATCGGACTACCCCGGGCGCATCGGCGGCGAGGAGTTTGTGGTGTTCCTCACGGAGACGACCAAGGACCAGGCCGTGCTGGCCGCGCAACGCATCCGCGGGCGCGTGGCCGAGAAGCACTTTTTCAGTCTGGACAACCAGCGATTTCATGTGACGTGCTCGATCGGCGTCGCGGCGCTGACCGAGCACGTGCGCGATTCCGATCAGTTGCTGACCGTCGCTGACAAGAAACTTTACGAAGCCAAAGAGACGGGCCGCGACCGCGTGTGCTTCTAGGTCGCAATTCCGCCGATCTCCGCGCATACTGTCGCGCGCTGGAGCCAACCCCCGGAGACCTCTTCGCATGCGAACGGTAGGGCTGATGGTGATCCTGGCGCTGTCGACCGCAAGTGGCGCACAGGTGACCGACGCGGTGCTGTCTGCGGGTCATCGCGGCGATCCGTCCACGTGGCCGATCTACGGCGGCAGCTACCACCAGATGCGGTTCAGCGGCCTCGACCAGATCGACAAGGATAACGTCGCGACACTGCGGCCGGCGTGGGTGTTTCACACAGGTGAATACAACCCGGCGACGGGGTACCAGACGACGCCGGTGGTGTTCGGCGGCGCGATGTATGTGACGACGCCGCGCGTCGGGCGGGACCAATGGGTGATCAAGCTGGACGCGCGCACCGGCGCGGAGTCCTGGCGGACGAAGCTGCCCCAGGGTCCGGCGGTGTTCTGCTGCGGCGCGAACAA
>CAYUZD010000364.1:0-3588 GCA_964449475.1 uncultured Nitrospirales bacterium | reverse complement strand
TCCGGGGATGCCGTGTTTCATCCGCCCGGGCCGGACATGGTCCTCGATGTCCGATGCTTCGGGAACGTCTCGCGCGCGAGGTATTCTGGCTTCCGGCGTCGCCTACTGGCCGCCCTTCCCATCCTGCCGGACAGTGGTCATGCGGCGTTCGTGCCGGTTACAGCGGCGGGCCCGCGCCGGAGTCGCACCGGCTTCCCTCGCGCCCGTTCGAAGTCAGGTCACAGTGGCAGAATTGGCAGCGCAGATCAATCCATCGGGGCAAATGATCCGGGTGCCAGGCCTGAATGGGTTGTGTCTAGGCCTGTGCGCACGACACGTTGGCCACAAACCCATGCTGAACACCGGTTAGCCCGCGCCCGCAATCTCATCGACGATCTGCGACGCCTTCGCGCTTGGGTCGGCTGCATCGCGAATCGGCCGGCCGACCACGATGTGCGTCGCGCCCGCGCGAACCGCCTCGCCCGGCGTCATCGCGCGCTTGTGGTCCCCCACTTCGTCGCCGCTCGGGCGAATGCCGGGGCACACGAGCGTGAACTCGCCGCCGCACCGCTCGCGCAGCATCGCGGCCTCACGGCCCGACGCGATCAGTCCATCCGCGCCATGGGCGAGCGCCGTCTCGGCTCGCCAGGCGACGTAGTCGCGCACCGTCGCGAACTTCCAGCCGTCACCGACGAGAAACATCGCGCGCAAGTCGTCCTCGCCGAGACTGGTCAGCAGCGTCACCTGCAAGATCTTGAGCCGGCTGTTGCCCTTGCCTTCCCGTGCGGCGGTGGCCGTCTTCGCGCCGCCGTGGATGGTAAGCAACCGCACGGCGGGATGGGTCGCGATGTGCCGGACGGATCGCGTGATGGTCTCCGGGATATCGTCCATCTTGAGATCGAGGAACACGCTCAGGCCTCGCCGGGACATCTCCTCGACAATCGGCCAGCCCTGGCTGATGAACAGTTCGTAGCCGATTTTTACGAATGACACCGAGTCGCCCAGCGCGTCCACGAAGCGCAGGGCGTCGTCGCGCGTGGACACGTCCAGCGCGACGATCAGGCGGTCTTTGGGCGTCATCGGCATACGGTTTGTGCGAGAATGCGCCAGCCTGAAAGGCCGTGCGAGCGCGACTGTAGCGGTTTGCCGCGGGCGCGTTCAATTCCGGCGCTAAACCGAGCCCGTGCCGGCGTCGTCCAAGCAACACGCATTTCCGTGCGCATGGCCCGGAGCGATAGGGTAATCGGGCATTCGCCCGGAGGGTGACCGAAGTGGGGAATACGTCCAAATTCATCACGTGGGCCGCCGCCGGCCTGCTGGTGGCTGGACTGTGCCTCGTCCTGCTCCTGGTGCTGGCCGACAGCGCGCGCGCACCGTCCGTCGAGCCCCTGACTCCCGCCGCCGTCGACGCCGCACTGTCTCCGCCGCCCGTGGCGGAGACGCCTGCGGTGGCAACGCCGGCACCGATCGCGCCGGAGGACATCGCGCCCGCGGAACTCCTCGCCACGGCGGACGAATTGCAGGCGCAATACGAATCGCGCAAGGCCGAGATGCCCGAGGAAGTCGCCAAGCCGCTCGATGACGATATCGGCATAATCGAGGGAGCCGCAGCGGACCTCCTGGCCGCGATCGCATCCGAGCCGGACAACAACTCTCTAAAGAACATGCTGATCGCGACGTATCGTAACGAGGTGAAGCTGCTCAAAAAGGCGCTGCACCTCACCGGCGACTCAGCAGACGAACCGGAAGCCGCCGAAGTCCCCGAACCGTAGGAGCGGCCCCCTGTGGCCGCCCGGGGTCGCGCGGGTTTCGTCACTCGAAGCGAAGCCGGCCGAATCGCTCCGGTTGGTGGAAGTCGAGCTTCTCCCCCACGTCCGCCCAGTAGCCCCAGTGCGGGTGCGACGAAGCATCCGCGCACTTGTAGAAATTCCCGGTCCACACTTGGCCAGAGAGTTTCCGGAGTGGGCCGGTGAATTCCTCGAAGAGCCGCCGCGGGATGCGGTACGACACGGTCCACGTCACCGGCTCGGCGATTTCGGTCTCAATCGGACCGCTCAATGACGTATGCACCTCGACGTGCTTCACGGCGTCGCCCGGGACCTCGGTGTACTTCTGAAATTGCCCGTCCGGCCCGCGCGGTTTCTCGACGTACCACAGCAGAAGTGTTCCAATGGCGTTGAATTCAAAATTGAAATAACCCAGCGCGCCGGCCGGCTTGACGAAGAACTCCGCGCACGAGTCGAAGTGTGTCGGCGACTGGTACTCGGTGTGTCTCGCGACGACGTACCGGTCCTCGACACGAAATATCACGGCGATTGCGTCGCCATCGTGCAGCACGCGCACCTGTGTCCGCGGCCGGTGATCGCTTCCGCGCGCGTGAAACCGCTCGATCGTCAACGTTTCCGCGGCCGCCCACTCCGGCGCGTCCCAGGGTGCGCTCACGCCGGGCAACGAATCGGTTCTGCGGATCGTGTACTCCGAGATTTCGGCCTGGGCAACCATCGCGACTCCGAGCAGCACGCCAACCATGAGCGGATTCCTGCTGGGCCAACTCTATCAGACCCCATTCCCCGCGGCGACGCGTTGCCGTTTTGCCTGCGTGAAACGGCCCGTGCGACAATGCGCGCCCGATGAAAATCCGCAACATCATACCGATGCTCGCGACCGGCGACATGGAGGCCAGCGTCCGCTTTTACCGCGACACGCTCGGGTTCGAGGTGCGCGACCGGTTCGAGTCGGGCGGACGCACGTGGTGGTGCGAGATGATGCGCGACGGCGCCGTGCTGATGTTCACGCAACACGAAGTGGACGTGCAATCGCCCGGCGCCCGCGCCGGGTTCGGCCAGACGTCGATCAACATTTATCTCGACGACGGCGTCGAAGCGCTGCACGCGCGGCTGCAGCGGGCGGGCTACGACGTCTCCGATCTGCGCGTGACGTTCTACCGCATCAAGGAGTTCGACCTGCGCGATCCAAGCGGTTACACGCTGCTCATCGGGCAACCCTCCGACGAGGCGCCGACGGTCATCGACGCGTCCGCGCCGCCGTTCTGAGTCCCACCTATGATGGGCCGAGTCGTTGCCGTCAGCGTATCGCCGGGGCGCAAGGTCGAGCACAACGGCCAGGTCGTCGGCACCGGGATTTTCAAGGAACCCGTCGCGGGTCACGTGATGGCGCGGCGGCTGAACCTCGACGGCGACCGGCAAATCGACCTGCGCTATCACGGCGGCGAGCACAAGGCGATCTATGCCTATCCGCACGAGCACTACGCGACGTGGGCGGCGGAACTCGGGCGGGACGATCTCCGGTTCGGCCAGTTCGGCGAGAACCTCACGACCGAGGGTCTGCTCGAGGACGCCGTGCACATCGGCGACCGGTTCCGCGTGGGCGGCGCCGTGCTCGAAGTGACGCAACCACGCGTGCCGTGCTTCAAGCTCGGTATCAAGATGGGCGACCCAGAATTCGTCAAGGTCTTCCTGCGCAGCATGCGCAGCGGGTTCTACCTGCGCGTGATCGAAGAAGGCGAAATCGGCACCGACGACCCGATCGAGCGGATCCAACTCGGGCCGGAGCAAATGTCCATCCGCGACCTGTACCACCTCCGATTCC
>CAYUZD010000363.1:0-3588 GCA_964449475.1 uncultured Nitrospirales bacterium | reverse complement strand
AACAGAACCGGAACGAGCGCAAGAAGGCCTCGCTCAAACCGCAGCGCGGCGCGCTCGGCGAAATCCAGTCCCGCGGCATCGCAATGACCAACCGCATTTGCCAACTCGTCGCGGCGCTGGCGGCGAAGCCCGCCCGGCTTCGTGGCGACGGCGAGCTGTTCCGCGAGGACACGCGGCGCCTCGCGGAGATCGTCGAGGAAAACGAGGAACCGTCGCTGGCGACGTGCCTGTGGGCCGCGGAAGGCGTCGGCTGGCTCGGCCGGGTCGATGCGGGCCTGCGCGCGGGCGAAATCGAGGCGCTCATCGATGTCGAACACTTCGAGCGCCATCGCATGCTGTTCGACTGGCTCACGTCTCGCGGCGACGAAGGCGTCGCACGGCGCGCGCTCGCCGACGCGCTCGACGACATGCGCGCGGGCACGTGGTACAACACGCTCGATTTCATCGATTCCGCGCTGCAGGCGAGCGAGGAACGCGACCGCTACGAATTGCGCGCAAAGGGCGGCCACTACGCCTACCTCAGCCCCGGCACGGCGACGAACACGGACAAACTAATCGCGCGCGCGCTGGACGAGACCCTGTTCTGGCTGGGCGTGGTCGAAAAGTGCGTGGACGGCCAGACGACGTACTTCCGGGTCACGGACCTCGGGTTTAACCTGCTCGCCGGCCAGACCGACAAGCAGATCGCCGAGCGCTACGCCAAGCCCGGCCGCGAGATCATCGTCCAACCGAATTTCGACATCGTCGTGCCGACGCAGGACATGGATCCGCTGCTCACCGTGCCGCTCGACCAGTTCGCTGTCCGCCAGAGCAGCGGCAACGCGTCCGTCTACCTGCTGTCCAAGGAATCCTTCACCCAGGCGCTTCAGGACGGCCACGACGCCGACGCATTCGTGAATTTCCTGATGACGCACAACCGCGGCGGCGCGCTGCCGGCCAACGTCATGACCACGCTCGACGACTGGCGAGGCGGCCTGCGGCGCGTCCGGCTCAAGACGATTCACATTGTCGAGGCCGACGACCCGCTGGTCATGGCCGATCTGCAGCACCGCCGCAAGTTCAAGAAACTCTTCCAGCCGGTCGAGCCGCAGAAAATGGTCGCGTTCGCGAAGATCTCGAAGGCCGAACTCGCCAAGATCCTCGAGAAGGATGGCTTCATCGTCGAGTAGGCACGTCGCGCATGCCCGCGGTTCCAAACGGAACGGGCGTCGCGCGCGTCTCAACTCTCGAAGCCTTCCACGGAGGCCTCAAGGGACGGCCGATTGCCAAACCAGATCTTGAACCGCCGGCAGTTTCTCGCCCGGTGCGCGGCGGGTGCCGGGGCCGTCGTCGCCGGACGCGCCTTCGCGCAGGGTGCGGACGCTTCGTCGTTATCCGCTGCCATTCCCGACATCATGCAGCGGGAGGGCGTCCCCGGCCTTCAGATTGCCGTCCTCCGCGGGGGCCAACTCACCGACTCCCAGTCCTTCGGCGTGATGAACGTCGAAACCGGCGCGCCGATCACGGGCCATACGCTGTTCGAGGCCGCGTCGCTCACCAAGCCGGTGTTTGCGTACCTCGTCCTGAAACTCGCCGAGGAGGGCGTACTCGGACTCGACGCGCCGCTGCACGAGATTCTGCCGCCGCCCGCCGCGGGTCCGCCGGAGCGCATCCGGGAACTCACCGCGCGGCTCACCCTCTCGCATCGGACCGGCTTCCCGAACTGGTACCGCGGAAAGGATTTACCGATGCTGCGGCCGTCTCAAGGCCGCCTCTTCGCCTATTCCGGGATGGCGTACGAGTACCTGCAGCACGTCATCGAGAAGGTCACGGGCCAACCGTTCGAAGCGCTCGCGCGCGAACGGCTGCTGGCGCCGATCGGGATGACCAGCGCAACCGTCGCGCCCGGCGATGCCGATGCCTCACGCATGTCCACGCCACACACGCGCGAAGGCCGGCCGGTCCGCACCCAGATGGCCGGGGCCAACGCGGCCGCGTCGCTGGTTTGCACCGCCGAGGACTACGCCAAGTTCGCCGTGATTGTCGCGCGTCCCCCGGCGCCGAGTTCCGTCTTCCTGCGCCCGGAATCGCTTGCCGAGATGTTCACCCCCTGCGTCGATGCGGGTCCGCAAATTCGATGGGGGTTGGGTTGGGGCCTCCAGATGAACGGAGATGCACCTGCATCCTACTTCCACTGGGGTAACAACTACGACGCGTTCAATTGCTTCGTCGAAGTCAACCCAATCTCCGGCGACGGCGTCGTAGTGATGACCAACTCGGGCAACGGGCTGCTCGCCTGCGCCGATATCGTCCCCATGGCGGTGAGCGGCGATCACCCCGCCCTGCGGTGGAACCGGGTCGTCCAACGATGAGGAGCGCGCCATGGGTGGGCGGTTGACGACGAATCGCGCCGGCCTCGCGCTGAGTGTGTTCTGTCTCTCTGCCCTGCCGTGTTTCGCAGCCGATCGCAACACGTTCCCGGGCGCCGAATGGACCGTCGCGGCGTCGCCGGATTCCATCGGCTGGTCGTCGGCGAAGCTGGACGAGGCGGAGGTCTACGCAGCCACGATCCAGACTGCGGCGGTGATGGTCGTTCACCACGGCATCGTCGTGCGTCAGTGGGGCGGCGTGGACAAACCCTACCCTTGCCACAGCATGCGCAAGAGCTTCCTGAGCGGACTCATCGGCGTCTACGTGGACAAGGGCGTGATCGACATGACGAGCACGATGGCCGATCTCGGCATCGACGACACTCCGCCGCTCACGGAGGCCGAAAAGTCCGCGACCGTCGCGGACCTCATCACGGCACGCTCGGGCATCTACCACGCCGCAGCGTACAGTCCGGACAGCATGGCCGCGAACCTGCCCGCGCGCGGCTCACACGCTCCCGGCACGTTTTGGTACTACAACAACTGGGATTTCAACACGCTCGGCACCATCTTCCGCCAGGAAACGGACCAGGACATCTACGAGGACTTTGACGAACAGTTCGCGAAGCCGCTCGGCATGCAGGACTATCGAGTGAAACTCCAGCAGTACCTGCTTGAAGACGTCTCGATTCATCCCGCTTACACGTTCCGCGTCTCCGCGCGCGATCTCGCGCGGTTCGGCCTGCTATATGCGCGCGGCGGGAACTGGAACGGCAGGCAAATCGTCTCGGAGGAATGGGTACGCGAGAGCGTCCGCCCGCATTCGCAAGGACCATACGGCGGCTACGGTTACATGTGGTGGACGACGCGCGCCGACAACGAAGTGATGTTCGACATCCGCTTGGAAAACGGCGCGTTCGCAGCAACGGGAAGCAACGGACACCGGGTCTTCGTGCTGCCAAAGGCCGACATCGTGATCGTCCACCGCGTCAACACGTCGCTCGGAAACCAGGCCGTGAGCGACTCGGAACTGAAGACCCTCATGGACCTCATCCTCAGCGCCGCACCGAGAAACTAGGGGAGGGTCGTGGTCCCGGGCGATCGCGCGCCCACCCGCACCAGCGCGGTTCGCCGTTGCGCCATGCGCTACCCGCACATATAATCGCGCGCTCAGGGGGTTCTCAAGTGGACGGCGCGCAGCCCATCATCCAATTCCCGCAGGCGAGTCCGCTCACGATGT
>CAYUZD010000362.1:0-3598 GCA_964449475.1 uncultured Nitrospirales bacterium | reverse complement strand
TGGATTGGCAATCCCGCAAAAAAACTGTAAGATCGGGCGCAATCTGCTCGACCCACCCGGAAAGGATCCCGCCATGACGTTTCGCCTGTTCGCCCTGAGCCTCGCGCTCGCCGTCACGCCGTTCGCCGGCGCCGTCACCCTCTCGCCCAGCGACGACATCCAGGAAAAGCTCCAGGAAGCCCTCATCCTCGCGCAGCCCGGCGACACCATCGAGCTCGCCGCCGGAACCTACCACTTCCAGAGCAGCCTCTCGCTCGACGTGGACAACGTCACGCTCAAGGGCGCGGGCATCGACGAGACCGTCCTCTCGTTCAAGAACCAGAACGCGGGCAGCGAGGGCCTGCTGGTCACCAGCAGCGGCGTCACGCTCCGCGACTTCGCCATCGAGGACACGGTCGGCGACGCCATCAAGGTCAAGGGCGCGGACGGCATCTCGTTCATCAGCGTCCGCACCGAATGGACCGGCGGCCCGAAATCGACCAACGGCGCCTACGGCTTCTACCCGGTCGAGTCCAAGAACGTGCTCATCGACGGCTGCGTCGCCATCGGCGCGTCGGACGCGGGGATCTACGTCGGCCAGAGCGAGAACATCATCGTCCGCAACTCGACCGCCAAGTTCAACGTCGCCGGAATCGAGATCGAGAACAGCTACAACGCCGACGTCTACAACAACCTCGCGACCCGGAATACGGGGGGCATCCTCGTGTTCGACCTGCCCAACCTGCCCAAGCAAGGCGGCCACAACGTCCGCGTCTTCAACAACCGCAGCGTCGACAACGACACGCTCAACTTCGCGCCCGAGGGCAACATCGTAGGAAACGTGCCGACCGGCACCGGGCTCATCATCATGGCCAACCACAACGTCGAGGTATTCGGGAACGAGTTCTCCGGCAACCAGACCGTAAACGTCTCGATCTCGGCCTATATCTCGCAGCCGGGCGAGAAGGTCGACCCCAATTACTACCCCTACCCCGAGAGCATCCACATCCACGGCAACAAGTACGGCCCCGCGGGCTACAAGCCGACCGGCGTCCTCGCCGAATTGTCCAAGGCCGCCGCGCGGTCCGAGACGCTTCCCGACATCACGTGGGACGGCCGCATCAACGCCGACAAGGCGACCGGCGGCAAGCTGCCGAAGGACAAGTGGATCTACATCAACGAAGGCGACGACGTGGATTTCGTGAACATGGACCTCGCCGCGTTCATGGCCAACCCTGCCGAGTCGAAACCCTCGCGCGACCTCGCGCCGCACAAGGGTTCGCTTCCGCCGCTCCCCGCCGTCACGCTCCCGCAGGACAAGAACAACCCCGCCAGCACCGACTGACGGCAACGCTCGCACAGAAATAACAGGGGCCGGTCTCGACAAGACCGGCCCCTTGATGTTTTTCCCGGTTAGTCGCGCGGCTGGTGGGCTTCAATGTAGTCGTCGACCTTCTTCCACTGCTCGAACAGCCACTGTCTCCGGCCTTCGTCGTCCGGAGGCAGCGAGGACGCCGGTTCCGCCCAGAACCGGATGTGCACCTGCGTCCCCACCAGGCTGCCGTTGAAGCTGTCCTTGAAGGACGACGAACGTTCGAGACCCGTGTGCGCGCAGAACACGATGTCCGCGTCGCACTCGGTCGCGCGGCGGAACAGTGCCAGCGGCCCCGCCGTACGCGGCGGCAGCACATGCCGGTACCGCTCCGCCCACGCCAGCACGTCCGTCTGGCCCAGCTCGCGCAGCTTCCCCAAAATCCGTTCCCGCTTCACCGGCGTATACCTCGTGCCCTCGGGGAAAATGATCACGCCGCCCTTCGCCGTCGCGCCGTCCATCAACCGGCCGATCGCCTCGACTTCCTTCTCGCTCTCCTTCGACCCCCGTACGACGAACAGGTGCGGCATGCGGTTCACCGCGAGGTCGAGGCACGGATCCCACTCGAGTTCCCGTTTCATCACGTAGCTCAGCCGCTGGTCATGCAACGCGCACGCGAAGATCAGGGGCACGAACGTGTCCGTGATGCTCGCGTGCCGCACGAGGACGATCGCCGGCCGCCGGCCCCACGTGTATTGGTCGTCGAGATGCACCGTCATCCCGAACAGGCGGATCCCCGCCTGCCCCAGCCAGTACCCCCAGAAAAACTCGATCCGGAACATCCGATCCATGTACCGCGCGTGATCCCAGCGATGGACGAGCCAGATGTAGAGCATCGCGAGGAGGCCCCACACTTGAAAGGTGAGATAGAGGAGGACGAAGCAAATGGCACGGGTCGTACTCAGGTGTACCCGCCGGAATGCATCTACGATCAACGCCACCGGCAGCCAAATCGGCAACGTAATGACCACCACCGTGAACGCGGCGAACACGAGCGTATACGTCAGCGCGCGCCGCGACCACCGGCGATGGAACGGGTCGGGATACGTCCGCATCGATCCGTCAGGACCCCGCCGCGCGCCGCCGCCGGAGCCGGTCGAGCCCCGACGCCGCGATGATCCAGCCACCCACCGCCGTGCCCGCGATCGGGAACGGCAGCCCCACCGCGATCCCGCAGAACGCGCCCTTCACCAGGCTCGCCCGCCACGCATCGCCGCCCAGCCAACGCTGGATCAGCGCCGACCCAACCGTGCCCAGCACCAGCCCGGACCCCGCCAGCAGCCACATCGCCGTGCCCAGCGAAACCACGGTCCCCGAGAACAACACCCAGTCCAGCGCAAGCACAAATGCGCCCGCTGCGGGGTGCAGCATTGTCCCGCTCCCGGCTGCGGCCGGCTTAGTTGTGGTCTGTGTCACTTCAAGGTCATTCATCGCGATTCAGGCCTGCAAGTCCGACCATTATGCCCGCCCGATTCCGGAGGTTGCACGGTGGACGCACTTGCGCATTGATTGTGTCGCGATCGCCTCTTATTATCCACAGATCCCATGCCCAACTAGTCGAGCAACCAAACGCATTCCGATGTTGGCCCGCGTCCAGTCCTGTGCGATTCTCGGCATCGACAGCATTCCGCTGGCGGTCGAGGTGGACACGTCGCCGGGACTGCAACGGTTCATCATCGTCGGCCTGCCGGACGCCGCGATCAAGGAAAGCAGCGAGCGCGTCACGGCTGCGGTGAAGAACTCCGGATTCCGGACGCCGCGCGGCACCACGCTGGTTAATCTCGCTCCGGCGGACATCCGCAAGGAAGGCAGCGCGCTCGACCTGCCCATCGCACTGGGCATCCTCGCCTCCACCGACCAGTTACGCAGCCAGGCGCTCTCGGACTACGTGCTCGCGGGCGAACTCGCGTTGAACGGCTCCGTGCGGCCGGTCGCAGGTGCGTTGTCAATGGCCATCGGCGCGCGATCCAAGGGCCTGCGGGGCATCGTGCTGCCGCGCGAGAACGCCGAAGAGGCCGGCGTCGTCGAGGGCGTGGACGTCGTCGGAGTGAACACGCTCGACGAGGCCGCGGCATTCCTCAGCGGCAAGCTCGACATCGTGCCGCATCGCACCGATTTCTCCGCACTCGCGTCCGCGCGACGCAATGGCATCGGCGACCTCTCCGAGGTCCGCGGCCAGGCGCACGTGAAGCGCGCGCTCACCGTCGCCGCGGCGGGCGGACACAACCTGCTCATGATCGGCCCGCC
>CAYUZD010000361.1:0-3620 GCA_964449475.1 uncultured Nitrospirales bacterium | reverse complement strand
CCCGCGCGGGGTCGGCGTTCATTGCGCGAATGACGAAGGGAATGGAGAAACGCCTCGCCGAGGCGCGTGAACTCAACGGTGAAATCGAGGCGGCACGGTCGGAGTTCGACGCAGCGCGCCAGCATCTGTTGAACCAGTATCAGATGCGAATCGACGAGGAAGACGCGATCAACCGCTGCATGTTCGTCGAGGGCGTCTTCGCCGGCGCCGTGCGGATTCATCACGATCCCCGGTATGTTGCGGACGGCGCCGCTGAGACGGCAGACGAAGCGTCGCTGGTGACGCCGTACTCGGGCGGCGATTGCGTTCGCTATGTGTGCTCGGGCGGAAAGATTCGGGAGGCGGACGCCGCCGAGACGGTCGCTGAACCCGGGCTGGCGGCGGTTTAGAATCGCGCGGGTATTGCCGGTTTCCGCTGGAAAAGGGGAACTTTTCCGCGTAAAATCGTGTTTTCTCGACGGTGGAAGCGTCCGGCATGGCGCGCGCACTTCAAGCGTTGAATGGGCAGGGGTTCCCGTGAAAAAACTCGCGATATCCGGCTGCGCGGCGATCGCCCTGGCGATCGGCTTGGCGGTGCAATTTCAGCGTCCGGCGGAGGCGCATACGCGGTTTTCGACGGACATTTCCTGGAGCGGCGAAGTCCGGGCGATCTTCGAGCAGCGCTGCATGCCCTGCCACAACCCGAACGGCGCGGCCCCCGATTATGTCGACCTGACGTTCTACGGGACAGACACGAAACCCGGGGCGTGGGCGTGGCGCGCGGCGGTGCTGGACGAGATCATGCTCGATCGGATGCCGCCGTGGAACGCCGACCCGCGGTTTGGCGAATTTCAGAATTCGCGCCGGCTCACTGACGAAGAGAAGCAACTGCTCGTCGGCTGGATCAACGGGAACGGGCCGCAGGGTCCGCAACGCAACTTGCCGGTGCCGGAGCAGTTCCTTCGCGTCGACTGGCAACTCGGCCAGCCGGATCTCATCGTAGGTTTGCCGCAGGGCCACATCGTACCGGCGAACCAGCAATACGACCGCGCGACCGCGCGCGTGCCGATCGTGATCGAGAAGGACACGTACATCACGGGCTACGAGTTTCTGATCGAGAACCCGCGCAACATTGCGCGCGTGACGGCGTACCTCCACGATCCGGAGGGATACACGCCGGCGCCGATCGAAGTCGAAATGCAGGTGCCGTACGACCCGTTCGCGCTGACGGAGGGCCCGGAGCCGACACGGATGCGGCCGATGCCGTTCGGCCCGCACTTCCTGGGTCAGTGGGTGAAGGGCGACCGCGCCGTGTTTTTCCCGGATGCCGCGGGGATGAAGCTGGTCGCGGGATCGACGATCGAACTGAATGTCGAGTACGTGCGCCCGGATTTCGCTGACTGGTCCGAAGAGATTCGCGACAACACGCGGCTCGGACTGTTCCTGTCATCCGTGCCGGAAGACGTCGATCTGTTGGTCGAGTCGCAGCGCATGGAAGCGAATCCGTTCACGGTCCCGGCGGGGAAGACGGTGGAGCAGACGATCGCCCACGTGTTCGACGAGAACGTCCATCTGATCGGGTTCGCGCCGGAACTGGGACCGATCGCGACGAAGTTTCGCGTGACGCTGTCGTATCCCGACGGTTTCGACAAGACCATCATCTGGGTGCCGAAATACCAGCAGAAATGGATGACGACGTACCGGTTCGCAAGTCCGCTCGCGGCACCCCAGGGCACGAAGCTGACGCTGACCGCGACGTACGACAATACGACGGACAACCTGAACAATCCGAACGATCCGCCCGCGGACATTTCCACGGGGCCGGGGTATCTCGACGAGAAGTTGTCGGCGTACTTCGAGTACATGCTGGACGACCACCTCAAGCTCCAGCCCATCATCCTCGCCGCGGCACCGCCGGCGACCGACGGCGGCATGCTGGGTGGGTTCGGCCCGGACGCGCCCGAGCCGAAAGACGCGAGCGCGCCGACCGTGACGCAAGCGACGGCAGCGGTCGTCGAATCGCTGGAACTGCCCCAGGAACCCGAGCGGATCCGGATCGCGTCGAACGGATACCACCAGGTCCAGGGGATGATGCGCCGCCCCGGCGCGGTGTCGATCTATGTGTACGACGACACGCTTACGCCGCTGGACCCGCGCAACTTTACGGGCGAACTCTTGCTGGACGGCGGCGCGCGTCGGGTACGGTTGACACACGGACACCCGGGAGACGACTTTTTGTCCGCCTGGGTGGAGCCGACGCTGCCGCAGCAGTTCAGCGCGGAGCTCAACCTTGGCCAGACCAAGGAGAAGGTGGAGTTCGAGTTCGACCGGCTAACGCCGCCAGACACGCCGGCCGGTGACGCGGCGGCGCAGGCCTATGTCCCGCCGCCGCACGGCGGTTGGATCGATTTGCTCGATGATTCGGGCGTGCAGGTCGAGGCTACGCTGCACGAACCGGGCGACCTGCGCCTGTATTTCTTCGATGCCGCGATGAAACCGCTCAGCCCGCTCAACTTCCGCGGCAGCGTCTCGGTGGACAACGGCGCGTCGTCCGGGTCGAAGCTGGAACTCATCCAGCCTGACGCGCGCGCCGAATACATCGGCGCGACGATCCCGCAGACATTGCCGTTGACCGTGACCGCCAGCCTTTGGGTGGGCGACCGGCAGGAATCGGCCACGTTCGACTTCGACGAATTGACGGAGGAACCGTGGGACTTCGACCCGGTGTCCAAGGCGCCGCCGCTGGTGGTGGGACCCCACGGCAGCACGCAGTTCGAGGTGCTGGACGGCACGCTGCACTTCGCTGAAATCGTATTGCCGCGGCCGGGCGAACTGCGCGTGTACCTCTATGACGGCTGGAAGAACCCCGTCTCCCCCACGCTGTTCACGGGCGAGATCGAGGCCGGCGGCCGGAAACTGAAGCTGGGGCGGTTCTCGCCCGACGACGATTTCCTCTCGACGTTTGCGCTGCCCGCGATGCCGTTCGAGGGCGAGGCGACACTCTGGGTGGCGGGCGCGCAGGCTACGGTCGCGTTCAAGTTCGACGATGTCACGCGTGATCCGTCGTCGATTACCAACACCGACCCAGCGCACATGGATCACACGCCGATGCACGGCGGCCAATTCTTCATGGCGCCGAACAATTTCCACCACGTCGAGGGCACGCTGCCGCGGCCGGGCGAGTTCCGCCTGTACTTCTACGACGAGTTCAAGCGGCCGATCGATCCGCGGAACTTCACCGCAACGGCGTACATCGAGCACCTGAACGAAGCGACGGGCGAAGTAACAGATGAAGCCTTCGCGATGCAGGTGGTCCGACCGGGCGATCCGTTCCAGACCGCGGTGGTGCCGGCGGCATTCCCGGTGACGCTCTATGCGAGCGTGAACCTCGCCGGCGAACCGACGCGCTTCGATTTCCAGTTCGACGAACTGACGATCGACACGGGCGGCGCGATGCCGGCGTCCATGCCGCTGACGATGACCATGCCCGGGCAGCCGGGTCTGCCCGGAGGCCACACGCATTACCGTCCGCCGATGACGATCCCGGCGGACGTGGCCGGTATCCTGGCGCTCATCGCGGAGAAAGAGCGCGACCTCGCGGGCCGAATCTCGAGCGGGACGTTGGTGACGCTGTATCAGCC
>CAYUZD010000360.1:0-3621 GCA_964449475.1 uncultured Nitrospirales bacterium | reverse complement strand
AACGCGTTCGCCGAATTCTACAAGGCGAACCGCGGGAACATCTGGGTGACGTCGAAGGCGCCGGTGCGTCCGATCCGGCTGGCGCCGGGCGAGGGCGTGAGCGTCGAGCAGGCGCAGGGCGCGGCGAAGCAGTGGACGGACCTGCTCGACCAGAGCCTCGTCGACATGCAGACGGACTACGTCGATGCGTACTACATCATGATGATCGACGAGCCGACGCTGGTGAAGAGCGAGGAGATGAAGAAGGCGTTCGACACTGCGAAGGCGGCGGGCAAGGTCGGGCATTTCGGCATCAGCACGCACCTGCGCGCGGAGGAATGCCTCGCCGCGGCGATTGACGCCGGGTTCTACGATATCGCGATGATCGCGTTGTCGCCGGGCGGGTGGTACAGCCCGATCACGGCGGGGATCGTGAAGGATTCGCCAAAGCTGACCGAGGTGAAGCCGCTGCTGGAGCGCGCGCGGGCCGCGGGCATCGGCCTCGTGGGGATGAAGGCCGCGCGGTTCCTGTCCGCGCCGGCCGGCGGCAAGGGCAACACGGGGGTATTCGACGAGTTCTACGCGCCGAATCTCATGCAGGCGTCGCTCAGCCCGTTCCAGAAGGCCTACGCGTACGTCCTCGAGAACGGGATCGATGTCGTCAACGCCGACATGCAGAATTTCGCGCACCTCGAGGAAAACATCGTCGTCGCGCAGACGTCGAAGACGTATTTCGCGTAGACGATGCACCCCCCGCAGGCAGGATGCCTGCGCCACCATGAAATGAAACTCGGGCGGCCTGGTCGGGCCGCCCGAGGTGTTTTTGGGGAGGGTAGGTTTACTGTCCGGCGGCGACGCAGGCGTCGCAGGGGCATGCGGCTGCTTCGGCGGTCTTGGTGGCCGGGGCGCCGGTGAGCGTGTAAAGCAGCCAGCCTTCGAGCATCTCGCCGTTGAGGCCGGCCTTCACCTCGGCGGTGGGGTCGGGGTTGGCGGCGTTCATCTGCGAGTTGTCGTACACCGCCGTGACCTCGATGACCGTGCCCTTCGGTGCCGGTACCGGCGCGCCGAGCTGGTACTGGAAGTGGTAGTTGTTGTCCCAGTGCCCGATGCTCAGCAGTTTCATCTGTTTGCCGTCCGGGAACTTCGCGACAGCGGACACCGATTTGCCGCGCAGTCGCACGACGGGGTTCAGGCCGAGGATCTCGCCGTCCGCCGGGAACGTGAACGACGCGGTGACCGACGTGCTGTCCTTGCCGGCGGGAATCGTGAAGTCGTCGTTCGCGAGGCGGTCGGTGAGGACCTCCTTCTTGATCGACGCGGGGTCGGCGGCGAACTTGAGGCCGATGCGCGTCATCGAGTCGGTTTCCTCCCAGCCCTTCTCCTTCGTGTAGAACACGCGGACGGGGACCTTCTCCCCTTTCTTGAGTTTGAAACCGTAGCCCTCGGGCAGGTGCGTGGCGGTCTGGCCCTTGTGGTACGCGCCGAGCGGCCCGCCATTCACCTGGAGCACGAGAAACGGATCCGCGAGGATCTCCGCGCCGACGATCCACGTGTCCTCCGTGACGCCGGGATCGACCTCCGCGGTGCGGATGTGATCGGCGTCGTTTTCGGGCACTGTGTATTCGTCGAGCTGAATGACCTTGTCGGGTTCGCCGATGAGCCACTCGCCCGGCACGGTTGACGTAAACGCACCCTCGCCTGGCGCATACCCGGCGGCGATCCACGCGAGGAAGGTCTCCTTCTCCTTCGCGGTGAGGTTCCGGCCGGTGGCGTACGCGACATCGGGCGAGGCCGGCCAGGGCGGCATCGTGCCGGCTTCGATGTGCGTCTTGAGGTTCTTCTGCCACTTGCGGATTTCGCCGAGGGTCTTGAGCGTCATCGGGGAAATGCCGCCTTCGCGGTGGCAATCGAGGCAGCGGTTCTGGACGATGAGTCCGATACCGCCAGCGTACGTCGGCTGGAGATCGACGCCCTTGAGGTACGGCGGCTCGAACGCCGGCGCGGGGACGGACTCGCCGCCCCCGGCGGGCGCCGCTTCGGCGGTCGTGGTCGCGCCGCCGGTCAAGTCGATCGCGCCTTCGACGGGGCTCCTCGCGCCTTCGGTGTACTTCGCGTGGCCGCCCATCGCGTCCCAGGACTTCGCCGCGCGGACCTTCAGGCGCGCGAGACCGTTGTCGAAATCTGAATCCTGCACGGTGTCGTTGCAAAACTGGCAGCAGGATTCCCAACTGAGATCGAGTTTCTGCCACTTCGTGTTGCCGCCGGGGCTGATCTCATCGGTGACGGGACACCAGATCTCGCTCATGGAGCGGATGAAATTCTGTTCCCAGCGCGCCTTGGCCGCGGCCTCGGCGAACACGTCGGGCGATTTGAAAAACGCCGTCTTCGACGCGGCGTCGCTCATGCCGTAGGTGACGCCGTCGTGCTCGAAGGTGCCGAGCGCGGGATCGGCCGGCTGGAGCGTCACGGGATCGAGATCCTGCGACTTGACCTTCTCCGAAATCTTGACCTTGTCGAGCTGTACGGAGTCGGGCGGCAGTTGTGCCTGGGCCGTGTGCACCGCGAATACGGCCAGCGCGGCGACGAGTAACGTGCGCATATTGCAACCTCCTCTCGCCGCGTTTCGCGGCGACTTCACTTTGGACTTTCCTGGGGGCACGCCTAAGCAAAGCCCGCTTAGGCGTGGCACCCGTGTGGTTGATGTCAGGGCAGCGCCATGGTGTAGAGCTTGGACGGCGAACCCACGCCGCCCGTCGCGACGGTGATGTATTGCTTGCCGCCGGCCATGTACGTCATCGGCGTGCCGGTGGGGCCCTGCGGCAGTTCGAGCTCGGCGACGATTTCGCCCGTGGCCTTGTCGAGCGCGCGGAAATTCGGATTACCGCCCGCCACGCCGCCGCGCGCGCCGCGGCCCAACGAGCCGGACGCGACGAACAGGAGCGTCTTGGTCACGAGCGGGTGCTGGCGCGCGGAATCGCCCATGCGCGGCAGGCCCGCCTTTTCGAGGTAGGCCTTCATGTCCACGCCTGCGAGCGCCGGGCTGTCGATCGGGCCGTTGCCGATCGGCTGCATCCACAGGTGTTCGCCGGTCTTGAGATCGATGGCCGTGATGCGACCGTAGGGCGGCTTGAACAGCGGCAGGTTCTGCGGGCCGCGCACCGGGTTGTTCGATCCCATGAAATTGAAATTCGAGCGCGCGGGGTCGGGCTTGGTCAGTTGCACCGCAATCGGTCCCTGCTGCGACGGCACATACACGATGCCGGTCTCGATGTCACAACCGACGCCCATCCAGTTCGCGCCGCCGCCCCAGCCCGGGTTGTAGATGGTCGCCTTGTCGGCCACGGGCGGCGTGAACAGCGGCCCGGTGTTGAAGGTGTTGAAAATTTCGAGCGCCTGTGCGCGGAGTTCCGGCGTGAAGTCGATCAGGTCGTCTTCGTGCGCGCCCTGCAACTCGAACGGCGCGGGTTTGGTCGGGTGCGGCTGCGTCGGCCAGGTCTTTTCGCCTTCGACCGTGGACTGCGGGACGGCCTTCTCCTCGATCGGCCAGATCGGCTCGCCGGTCACGCGATCGAACACGTAGAGGAAGCCCTGCTTCGTGGCCTGCGCGACGAGCTTGCGCGGCTTGCCGTCGACGGTCACGTC
>CAYUZD010000359.1:0-3621 GCA_964449475.1 uncultured Nitrospirales bacterium | reverse complement strand
AAGGCGTACAACGGCAAGACCATCGAGGTGCACAACACCGACGCGGAAGGGCGTCTGCTTCTGTGCGACGCGCTGGCGTACGTCGAAAAGACGTACAAGCCCGACGCGATCGTGGACATCGCCACGCTCACCGGCGCGATGACGGTCGCGCTGGGATATTTCGCGGCGGGATTGTTCACGAATAATGACCGGCTGTCCGACGAGATTGGGCTGGCGTCGCGCGCGACGGGCGAGCGCGTGTGGCCGATGCCGCTGTGGGACGATTACACGAAGCTGCTCAAGGGGACGCACGCGGACCTATGCAACATCGGACCGCGGGGCGTGGCGGGGTCGATCACGGCGGCGTGCTTCCTGAAGGAGTTCGTGGACCACACGCCGTGGGCGCACATCGACATCGCGGCGGTCGCGTGGGACGTGAAAAACATCCCGTACCTCGACCCCAAACACGCGACGGGTTACGGCGTCCGGCTGCTCAGCCAGTGGGTGCTCGAAGGCTGCAAATAGGGGCCGATCTTGGCATGAGGTACAATTCTACCGGATGAAGTTGCACCTGCGCCTGATTACCAGTCTTGCAACCGCCGCGGCCCTAACGACTGCGGGTGTATCGACTTTCGCGCAGCAACCGTTGCTGGACGATGCTGGCGCATCGCGGGCGCCGGCGATTACAACCGGCAACGACAAGTCGCTCCCGTCTCGCCTTGTGACGATCAACCCCGCGGCGCTGCCCGGGCCGAATGCGCTGCGCCCCGGCACGGTACGAATGAACCTGTTTGACGACGCCACATTCGACCTCAAGCTGGAAGAAGTAACGGAACGCAGCCCGACGCGATACACGTGGGCCGGACGCATCGCGGACGACGACTACAGCAACGTCACGCTGTCGATCCACGGGGGCATCGTGCAAGCCAATGTTCACTCGCCGGTGTACGGCGAATTCCAGATCCGGTTCGCCGGGGACGGGCTGCACTCGGTGCAGCGGATCGACCCGGACGCGTTCGCACCCTGCGGGACGGGTCCGGAACACGCGGTCGCGCCACCATCGACGGGACCGCGACTGAATCTCGCGCCCGCGCCGCGCGGAGCGGTGCTCGAAGTAGACGTGTTGGTTGTCTACACACCCTCCGCACGCACCGCGGCGGGCGGCACCGCGGCAATCGAGTCGTTGATCGACCTTGCGATTACCGAGTCGAACGTGGCGTATACGGCGAGCCTGATCGACATCGAGCTCAACCTGCGCGGCGTGTTTGAGGTGAACTACAACGAGGCCGGTGGATTCAATGCGGCGCTTTACGCGTTACGGGATAACAGCGACGGCCTGATGGACGAAGTACATGTGGCGCGCGAGGCACTCGGCGCGGACATGGTCAGCCTGTTCATCAACCACACGGAGTTTTGCGGGCTCGCATTCCTGATGTCGAGCCTCGCGGGAGACTTCTCGGGATCTGCGTTCAGCGTGGAGCACTACAGTTGCGCAGTGGGCAATTTCAGCTTCGCGCATGAGCTTGGGCACAACATGGGCGCGATGCACGACCTGGCGAATTCGCCAGGCGGCGGGTTGTTTCCCGACTCGAACGGGTGGCACTGGGGGAACTCGACGCAGCCGGGGTACGACGGGGCCTACCGCAGCATCATGGCCTACGCGCCGGGCCAGCGCGTGCAGCGGTTCTCGAATCCGAGCGTGAGTTATTCCGGCGAACCAACCGGGCTGGCGAACGTTGCGAACAACGCGCTCACGTTGAACACGTCGCGGCCGACGGTAGCGTCGTGGCGCGCAGCGGCGTCGTGGATTTCGGCGTACCCCAAGGATGGCGTGAACAGCGCGGGCGACGAGGGCGGACCGTTCGCGCCGTCGGGGCTTGACTTCGCGCTGACGAACTGGAGCGGCGCAGGCGCGAACTGGACGGCGTCGTCGTCGACCGCGTGGGCGGCGCTCTCGATCGGATCGGGTACGCTCGGAGCGGGCGCTTCGACCACGGTGACGGTGAACTTTGGCGCGGCCGCAAACACACTTGGGTCCGGTGTTCACACGGCGACGATTACGTTCACCGATACGACGAACAGCAAGGTGTTCCAATATCCCGTCTGGTTGACCGTGATCGGCGAACCGAGCGAGACGACGCAATATCAGTTCACAATGAACACAAATCCGGGGTGGACAACGTCGGGCCTGTGGCAGTGGGGCGTGCCGCTCGGGTTCGGCACCATCAACCCCGACCCCACCAGCGGCAAGACCGGCGCGTACGTCTACGGCTACAACCTGGCCGGAGACTACACCAACAACATGACGTTGACGCCGCTGACGACGACGGCGATCGATTGCAGCAATCTCGAAAATGTTGGACTGAAATTCTGGCGCTGGCTCGGGATAGAGAGCTCGCAGTGGGACCAGGCCAGGATCCGGGTCGGCACGACGGGGAACACGTGGACCGATATCTGGGTGCACAACGGGCCTGCAATCGCGGAGACGGCGTGGTCCCAGCATGCGTTCGACATCTCGGCCATCGCGGACGGGCAAAGCACGGTCTACGTCCGATGGGTGATGGGTGAGACCGACTCGAGCGTGACTTACTCGGGGTGGAATATCGACGACGTGGAGATCACGGGCGACGCGATCGACGCCGAATCGGATCATGTCTGGGTGAACTTCGAGCACACGGGAGTGGAGAAGGGGACCTCGCCACTGCCGTACAACACGCTCGGCGAGGGGCTGAACTATCTCAATTCCGGCGGGACCCTGCACGTGGCCGCGGGCGCCACGGCGGACACGCCGACATTCAGCACGCCCATGACGATCACGGCCGAGGGCGGGACTGTCGTGATTGGCCAGGGGAGCCGCTGATACGCGCGAGCGACCGGGTACAGGCCCGAGCAAACCCCGCTTGAGCCTGCCACGCACGGAATGCTCGGTTTCTAGATATCGGCAAGATTTCAGGGTAGAATGTCCTTGATTACAGCGTGTTTTCGGTACCCGAACCGGGGAGGCGATTCGATGATGAACAAACTCATGCTGGCGTGCGTGTTGGTGGCGCTGTGCGCGTCCGCCGGCGCGGAGCCGGCGCAGCCGACGTTTACGAAAGAGATCGCGCCGATCTTCTATGCGAACTGCGTATCGTGTCACCGGCCGGGCGAAATTGCCCCTTTCAGTCTGCTTGATTACGAGTCCGCGCGGCCTTGGGCCAAGAGCATCCGCGACGCGGTGTCGACGAAGAAGATGCCGCCGTGGCACGCGGATACGTCCAAAGTGGCGTATCTCGATGCGCGGGAGTTGTCGCAGGCTGACATCGACCTCATTGTCACGTGGGCGGACCAGGGCGCGAAGCGGGGCAACCCCGAAGATCTGCCGGCGCCGCCGAAGATGGACGACCGGTGGGCAATGGGCGAGCCGGACATGGTGTTCGAGGCGGACCGCGAGTTCGTCGTGCCGGCGGGCGAACAGAAGATCGAGTACCAGAGCGTCCACATGGATCCCGCCGTGCCGGAGGACTTGTACGTCACGCAGTGGGAGATCCGTCCGACGACCCGCAAGACGGTGCACCACGCGAACCTCGTGCGCGCGCCGCTGAAGATGCCGTCGGTCGGTATCGGCCAGGCGGTGATGGCGGGCGGCGACTACATCGGCAG
>CAYUZD010000358.1:0-3631 GCA_964449475.1 uncultured Nitrospirales bacterium | reverse complement strand
GCCTGGATTATGTCAGTTGCAGCCCGTTCCGCGTGCCCATCGCGCGCTTCGCCGCCGCGCAGGCCGCGATCGAGACACCGCGGAAACATAAAAAGAAGCGGTAGCGCGGGACACCGTCCGGAATTGGTTCACGCGACGCTTCAATTCGATGTTTTTCGTTTTTTGCGATCGCGCGGAGCCTCGGGCCTCGACGAACGGTTGCGGCGACCGTCACGTATAGCGAGTGATCTGCGTCGAGTTCGTAACACCGTTGAGTCGAACATCGAGAATCGTCAGGTCGTTTTCCAGAACCAACAACGTCGCGGCCGGGGAGCCCGTTTGACGATGGAGCGCGCGAAGCGAGTTGACGGCGAGGTGTTCAAGGTCTTCCTGCGACATGCGTCTCACCCTTTGCGACACGTGGATGGTCATCACGCCTTTGCGCACTTCGATTCCACTAATCACCCTTGGCGCAAAGCTCTCCCATGCGGTATAAATGTCGCGTGCGAGCTCTTCGCCCGCTTCGGTGTCGGCGATTACATTTCCGGAGCCGGTCGTGACTAGTCCGGCCCGCTGATAGTCGGTCGTGCTCAGGGGTTTCGCGCGGCCGGCATAGCCAATCATCAGCCCGGCGCCCAGCGCAGCCAGCGTGATGAGCACGCCGCCGGTGTAAATCAACGTGCTGCGCACGCGGCGTTTGTGGCGCGCGGCCTCTTTGATCTTGTTCAGGTCCGCGATGAAGTAGACCTTGAGGCCGCGTTCCCGGAGCGCGAGGTGAGCCTCCTGGGGATTGATGACGTTGAGCGTGCCGGTCTTCTTGTGGCCGCGCTGATCGTACGCCTTGTACACATAGGTCGCCACGGGCCCACCCTCCAAAACACGGAGTGCCAAGCTATCGCCCGCTGTCAGAGCCCGAGGCGTCGAAGCATCGCGCCCGCACACCGGCCTTCCCCAAGGACAGACCTCAGAATTAGATTACCATAGATGGTATCAATGAGTAAATGAATTTTTATGAGAAACCCCCATTAAACCAAAAAATCTAACTATTCCGGTTCACGCCACCCGCATAATTCGCTAAACAGACGCGGGCGCGGCCGGCGATCGACGGCCGCGCCGGCTTGCCTCGCTTGATCCAGGCTCAGACGTTGGCGTCGCGCCGGACGATCATCTTGCGTCCGGGCCGCGGGACGAACATCGGGACTTGCGCGCGGTACGTGCGGTACCGATCGCCGAAGTACGCGATCAGGTCCCGCTCCTCAAAGTAAATCGCGATCAGGATGTAGACCGTCAACCCGAGCGCGAACACCAGGTGCGCCGACGTCATCGTCGGAGTCGCCCAGAAGGCAATGAGCCAGCCAACGTACAAGGGATGGCGGACGTACTTGTACGGTCCGGGCATCTGGAACCCGAGCGGCGTGTACTCGCGGCCGCGCAGGTGGATCCACACTTGCCGCAAGCCGAACAGGTCGAAGTGGTTGATGAGGAACGTCGTCACCAACACGATCAGCCAGCCGCTCAGGAACAGTCCGATTAGTGCCGTTCGAGCGATTGGTTGCTGCACGTCCCAGATTGTCCCACCGAGAGGCTGCCACAACGCCATCATCGCGATCAGGGCTACGCTCGACGCGAGGACATACGTCGCGCGCTCCGCCGGCTCCGGGATGATCCGCGTCAGCCGCCGCTTGAACCCCGGCCGCGCCATCACCGAGTGCTGCAAGCCGAACAACAGGATGAGTCCGGCGTCGATCGCGGCCGCGGCCGCGAACGGCAGCGTGGGCTCCCCGTCGATCGTTCGCGGCAGCACTGCGTTTCCCACGAACCCGATCATTGCGAGAAACGTCACAAAGAAGATCGCGTAACACGCGACGCCGTACATAAACACGCCAATTCTACCGGTCATAGCTTCTTCCTCCCTCGAGCCGGCGTTCCGCCTGTGCCCAGTTCAACAACAACTTGTACATCCTCCGCGTGATCCCCTGGGGTGCGTGGTGCTTCGTCGGTTGACTCGCCTGCCCGTCCGCGCACGGCGCGGGCATCGTCCAGGCGCCGTCCCAATACGACATCAGCATGGGTATCACCCGGCCGTGGCCGGATCGATCACGGCCGTCACGCGCGATACGCGGCCGACTGGGAACCCGCCACGGCGCGCGTGCTCGCGGATGTCCGCCTCGCCCGGCGCGATGTACACGCAGTACAACTTGTCGCCGGTGACATAGCTCTGGACCCACTGAATCCGCGGACCCATCGCCTGCAAAATCCCGCAGGACTTCTGCGCGATTCCGCTCAGTTCCGCCGAGGTCAAGTCGCCGGCGTTGGGTATGTCCCGCTCGATGAGGTACTTCGGCATCGCTCGCTCCTTTCGGTTAGTTGCTGCACCGGAAGAGCAATGGCTGTGCCATGCCAAAACAGGGGGTTTTCGACGGTTTCCTTCGAGAAGTCGCGAGAAGTCGCGCCGGAACCGCCGTGAGAACTCGCGAGAGTCGCGAAGTTTCGCAATCTAACGATAAGTAGGTTGGAGTTCTCGTATCTGTGCGCGGAACACGGTGCGATGCAGCGAAACGGACTACCGCGTTTTCGGGCGCGAGATTCCCAGCGCCTTCATCCGAGACGACAAGGTGGAGGGATTTAGTCCCAACAATTTCGCCGCGCCGCTGTCGCCCGAGACCCGCCACCCGGACGACTCGAGCGCGCGCAGGATGCTGTCGCGTTCGAGTTGTTGCAGTTCGGCGATGGTGAAAATCCCGCCGGACGCGTTCGTGGGCTCCGCCGCGATGGCCGCCGGTTCAACCCGCGGCAACGCGCGATCCAGATTGAGCCTGCCGTCCGTCGCCGTGATGACCCCGCGTTCGATGACGTTCGCCAGTTCGCGGACGTTGCCCGGCCACGAATACGCGCGCAGCTGCGCGCGGCACTCCGGTGTCAGGCCGTCCACGCGGCGGCCCATGCGCGCGGCGAACCGCTGCGTGAACGCTTCGGCCAGCACGAACACGTCGTCGCCCCGTTCGCGCAGCGGCGGCACCTCGATCGGGAACACGTTCAGCCGGTAGTAGAGGTCCTCGCGAAACTTACCCTCGCGCGAGGCCGCAGCGAGGTCTCGGTTCGTCGCGGCGATCACTCGGACGTTCACCATGCGGGTCCTCGAACTGCCGACCGGCTCGAATTCGCCCTCCTGAAGCACGCGCAAGAGCTTGCTCTGCAAATCCAGCGGCAGGTCGCCGATCTCGTCCAGGAATATTGTGCCGCCGTCGGCGAGCGCGAACCGACCCTCGCGCCGTTCGGTCGCACCGGTGAATGCGCCCCTCTCGTGGCAGAAAAACTCGCTCTCCAGGAGGCTGGCGGGAATCGCGGCGCAGTTCACCTTGATCAACGGCCGATCGCGGCGCGCGCTCGCGTCGTGCACCGCCCGCGCGATCAGCTCTTTGCCGGTGCCGGTCTCGCCGAGGACGAGCACCGTCGAGTCCGTCTCGGCCACAAGGCGGATATCGTTCAGCACGCGGTGGATGGCGGGGCTCTCGCCGAGGATGTCGCGCGACGCCATCGTCTCGCGAAGTTCCTCTTGCAGGTACTCGCGCTCGCTGGTGAGCGATTGGATGCGTCGCTCGGCCTCGATCCGATCGTTCACGTTCCTCAGCACGACCGTGAAGAACCGGTG
>CAYUZD010000357.1:0-3647 GCA_964449475.1 uncultured Nitrospirales bacterium | reverse complement strand
CCGCCTGCAGCGTCCGCTCGCCGTGCGTCACCTGGTGCACGCCGCGGCCGCTCGACTCGAACACGTGCCGGTTCCCCTTCACCGTCGCCGCCCATCGCAGCGCCCGGCTCCCGCGCGCCCAGTCCAGCCCCGCGGGGTCCGCGTCCCAGGTCTCCGTGTAGTTCTGCGGCTCGCCCGCGAACGACCCGTCCGCACCGATCTCGACCACCATCACGTCGCCCTGCGCGCCCGGTCCCGCCGCGTACACGTACGCCAGCCGCTTCACGTCCGCGGACACCGCGAGCCCGCTCTCGCTGCCGAGTCCCGTGGTCAACGGCCGTATCGCGCCGCCCTCCCGCGCAACGGCATAAATCTGTCCCGTGTACTCGCTCGAGTACTCGTCGTCTTCCTTCTCGTCCGCCGTGAACAGGATCGCGTCGCGCGCCCACACCGCCTCACCCACGTTGTGCGGCAATTCAGTCAATTGTCTCGCCTCGCCGCCCGTCAACGGCACGACGAACAACTGCCTTTTCTTCTTCGCAGACACGTGCGGCAGCAGGTCCAGCGTCCCGTTCCGCTTCATCGTCATCGTCGTGTACACGCGGCCGTCGAACCGCTTCTCGTTCAGCGTCTCGCTCATCGCGTCCGGGCTGACCCAGCCCTCCCGCTCTTTCTTCTTTTCTCCCGGCTTCTCTTCGGAGGACTTATCGTCCGGCGCCTTCTCACGGGCGGGGTCCGGCTTTGCCTCCTCGTCCTTGGGCTCCTTCACCATCGCGATCCACTGCCCGTCCGGCGACCAGATCGGCGCGGAGTCCACACCCGCGATGTGGTACGCCTCGCCGCCCGGCGCCGCAACGCGCGCGAACCACGTCGCGTTCTCGTCGTCCCCGCGCTTCGACTGAAAACTGATCAGCGATCCGTCCGGCGACCACACCGGGCCGCTCGCGTCGGACGCCGGCGACGTGAATTGGAACGCGTCGCCTTCCGGCGCGCCGTTCTTGAGCGGCTGCATCCAGATCGCGCGGCGCCGCGTGTTCTTCTCCTCGTCCACGGTCACCACCGTGTACGCCAGCAACCGTCCGTCCGGCGACAGCGCCACCGACTCCGCCCGCGCCTGACGGTAGTAGTCCTCCGCCATCAACCCGCGCGCGTCCTCGCCCAGCGCCGCCGTGCCGCAGAGTCCCGCCACTACCAAGACACAACTAAACCGCCTCACGCGTCTTCCCTCCCAATACGGATCGAATTCACGTAGGGGCGGCCCCCTGTGGCCGCCCTGCGCAGCACCGCGCGCAACGATTCCCGCCGAACGGGCGGTTCGCCATCGAACAGATTCAATTCGTGTACCCCAGCGACCGCAATTCCTCAATCAGTTCCTGGTCGACCGGCACTTGCAACGTCTTCCCGCCGAATTCCCGCGGCGCACCGCGCGCCGTCGTCACTGCCGCCGCCAGTTCCGCCGCAATCTCCGGATGCCGCCCCGCCACGTTCGTCCGCTCCCGCGGGTCCGTCGCATGGTCGAACAACTCTGGCACCAGTCCCACGTGCTCGATGTACTTCCACGTTCCGCGCATAGCCGACCAGTTCGCCTCGTACGGCGGCACCGGCATGGCGCGATGTCCCAGCAACACCCGCGTGTCCCAGAACTCCCGCGCCTCATCCGTCTCCATTACCATCGGCCACAGCGACGCACCCGCCGCCGCCTCCGGCGCCGCCACGCCCAGGAACTCCGCCAGCGTCGGCACCACGTCTATCAGGCTCACATTCATGTCCCGCCGCTGCGCCGGCACGCCCAACTCCGGCCCGTACACCATCAACATCACGCGTTTCAGCTCGTCGTACAGGAACGGCCCGTGCTGGATGTGCCCATGGTCCATGAACTCCTCGCCATGGTCCGCCACGAATACCACCAGCGTGTTCCGGTCCAGCCGCAACAACTTGAAAATACGTTCAATCCACCGGTCCGTGTACCGGATTTCCGCCAGGTACCGCGCCCGTTCCGCGTCAAACTCATCGTCGTACCGCGTGAAGTACGGCGTGTGTTCCCGGTACGGCGCGTGCGGGTCCATCAGGTGCAGGTACAAAAAATACGGCTTCCCCCGTTCCATCTCCCCGCGCCACCCGCGCACCACGTCGTACATCCCCTCCGCCTGCCGATCGTTCTCCTGAAAAAATCGGTCGAACCCGCTCCGGAACCCCATCTCCTCATCCACGTTCCGGTTCGCCGCCGCGCCGAACGTCGCGTAGCCCGCCTCGCGGAACAGTTCCGGCAGCGTCGTCAACTCCTCCGCGATCGCGTTCAGCGGAATCTCCGCCTCGCCCTCCACCTCCGCCTCGAACCGCACGCCCTCGTGCGCGTAAAACCCCTGCGTCACGCCGTGCTGGTGCGGATACAGCGACGTAAACAGCGACGCCACGCTCGGCGCCGTCCACGTCGACGTCGAAAACGCGTTCTCGAACACCGTCGCGCGCGCCGCAATCTGCGTCAGAAACGGCGTCGTGTCCGGCTCATGCCCATACGCGCCCGTGAACTCCGGCCGCAGCGTGTCCACCATTATCACCACCACATTCGGCCGTGCAGACTCCCGCGCCTCCCGCCCAAACACGATCGACACACCGATCCCCGCGACAATCAACGCCACTGCCGCCGCAACCGGTACCCGATATCGCGAAGTCTGACCCATTCGCCGTAACCTTCCATCCCATCCCCACTACTTTGTCATCCTGAGCGATAGCGAAGGATCTCTTCAACCGAGCGCCCCACGCCCGCTCGTAATCCGACCCCGCTTGACCCCGCCCATCCCGCGCCGCGTAGAATCCCGCCCCTGACATGATCACCGACCTCAACAAACTCGCCGCCGAATTCATCGGCACCTTCACCCTCGTCTTCATCGGCACCGCCGTCGCCACCCTCCACGGCTTCCTCGACTACGGCGACGCCGGCTGGCCCATGATCGCCTCCGCCTTCGCCGGCACACTCGCCATCCTCGTCATCGTCATCGGCCCCGTCTCCGGCTGCCACGTCAACCCCGCCGTCACCATCCCCATGGCCCTCGCCGGCCGCCTCGCGCCCCGCCTCGTCGTGCCCTACATCCTCGCCCAACTCCTCGGCGCCGCCGCAGGCAGCGCCGCGCTCTGGGGCATCGCGGCCACCATCCCCGGCTACGAACTCGGCCTGCACGGCCTCGGCGCAAACGCCAACCCGCACGACATTGCCGTCTCCGGCCTGCTCGCGCTCGAAATCCTCATGACCGCCCTCTTCCTCCTCGTCATCTTCGCCGCCACCCGGCCCGGCACGCCCCGACACGAATCCGCCGCCGCCATCGGCGGCATCCTCTTCCTCGCCCACCTCGTCGGCGCGCCCCTCGGCGACGCCTCGCTCAATCCCGCGCGCAGCATCGGCCCCGCCCTCTTCTCCGGCGGCGACGCCCTCGCCATACTCTGGCTCTTCATCGCCGGGCCCATCCTCGGCGGCATCCTCGGCTGGCTCATCTACAAGTTCGTTTTCCCGCCCGAGAATGCTTAGACTGGAAACGACACCTACCGCAGCCTCGGAAGCTCGGCCATGAACCCGCGCGAAACCCTCCAACTCGACCACGCGCCCGACCTACACGACGGCGCCATGCTCCTCGGCTTCTCCGGCTGGATGGACGGCGCCGAAGTCTCCACCG
>CAYUZD010000356.1:0-3671 GCA_964449475.1 uncultured Nitrospirales bacterium | reverse complement strand
ACGCCGTCCGCCGCCGATTTTTCCTGGTTTGCCTTCGCCTTCTCGCCCATTTCGGATGCTCTCCCTGCGGTCAAAACGATAAAACCGGACTCATGGTACCGAACGCCGCACGATTCCCCAAAACACCGCGCAAAACTTCCATTCCAGCGGCTCCATTGCGTACCATGATGTGTTTCATTTTCGGACGGACCATGGACCAGACCCGGCTCAAATTGCTCATGCAGGAAGTCTCCGAAGGCCGCATTACGCCCGAGGAGGCGTCGCTCCGCCTCAAGGCGCTGCCCTTCGAGGACCTCGGTTTCGCGAAGGTCGATCACCACCGCTCGATCCGGCGCGGCCACCCCGAAACGGTCTTCGCGCAGGGCAAGACGCCCGAGCAGGTCGTCGCCATCGTGCGCAACATGCGCGAGCACGGCTCGAACGTCCTCGCGACGCGCTGCACGCCGGAAGTGGCCAAGGCCGTCCTCGCGGAGTTCCCCGACGCGGTCCACAACACGCTCGGACGGACGGTCACATTGAACCAGCACCCGGTCGAGGTGCTCCCGGGCTACGTGGCGGTGGTCTGCGCGGGCACGTCCGACCTGCCCGTCGCCGAGGAGGCCGCGGTCACGGCGGAAATCATGGGCTGCCGCATCGAACGCATCACGGACATCGGCGTCGCGGGACTGCACCGCGTGTTGCGTCAGCGCGAGTCGCTCGGTAACGCGAACGTCGTCATCGTCTGCGCCGGCATGGAGGGCGCGCTGCCCAGCGTCGTCGCGGGGCTCGTGGATAAACCCGTTATCGCCGTGCCGACCAGCATCGGCTACGGCGCGAGTTTCGGCGGTATCGCCGCGCTGCTCGGCATGCTCAATTCCTGCGCCGAGGGCGTCTCCGTTGTGAACATCGACAACGGCTTCGGCGCGGGCGTCCAGGCCTCGCTCATCAACCGGCTCGCCGCGAAAGGGTCCAACTCGAAATGAAGACGCTGTATTTCGACTGTTTCTCCGGCGCGGCGGGCGACATGATCGTCGGCGCGTTGATCGACGCAGGCGCGGACTTTTCCAAAATCCGCGACGGCCTGATGTCGCTGGGTGTCGAGGGGTACGACGTCGCGATCGAGAAGGTGAAGAAAAAAGGCGTGATGGCGACGAAGTTCCACGTGAACATCGCCGAGCACGGCCATCCGCACCGCCACCTGAAACACATCGTCGCAATTATCGAAAAAGGCGACCTGCCGGCCGGCGTGAAGGAGGCCAGCCTCGAGACGTTCCGCCGCATCGCCGTGGCCGAGGCCGAAGTGCACGGTTCGACGATCGAAAAAGTCCACTTCCACGAAGTCGGCGCGGTCGATTCGATCGTGGACATCGTCGGCGCGCACCTCGCGCTCGACCAGCTCAAACCTGATCGCATCGAGTCCTCCGCGCTGCACGTCGGCTCCGGCACGGTGAAGTGCGCCCACGGCGTCATGCCCGTCCCGGCGCCCGCCACCGCGCTGCTGCTGCGGAACGTCCCGGCCTACGGCGGCACGGTCGAGGGTGAACTTGTCACGCCGACGGGCGCGGCGCTCATCGCGCAACTCGCGACCAAGTTTGGACCGCAACCGGAAATGACGGTCGATACGATCGGCGCGGGCGCGGGTACGAAGGACCTGCCCGACCGGCCGAATGTTCTGCGTGTGCTCATCGGCCAGGCCGCGGGCGTCGCCGCCGCGAGCGAGACGATTGTCGTCATCGAAGCGAACATCGACGACATGAACCCGGAACTGTTCCCGCCGCTGGTGAAGGATCTGCTTGCCGCGGGCGCGCGCGACGCATTCCTGACGCCCATCCTCGGCAAAAAGGGCCGCCCCGCGCACCTGGTGACCGTGCTCGCGGACGACGCGGCGGTCCCGCGCGTCACCGATGCGCTGTTCCGCGGCTCGACCACGCTCGGCGTGCGCATGCGGCGCGAGGAACGCATCTGCCTCGAACGCGAATGGAAACACGTCAAGACGCCCTGGGGCGATGTCCGCGTGAAACTCGGCAGGCGCAACGGCTCGTTGACGAATGCCGCGCCGGAGTTCGACGACTGCGCGACGGTCGCCGAGTCCGCCCGCGTCTCCGTGCGCCAGGTGTACGACGCCGCGCACGCCGCCGCCACCAAGGGGGAATGGGCCAATGGCTGAGCGCATCGGCGTCTACCCCGGCAGCTTCGACCCGCCGACGCTTGGCCACCTCGACATGATCGAGCGCGCCGCGCGCCTGTTCGACACGCTCATCGTCGCCGTCGCGCGCAACAGCGAAAAAAACAACCTGTTCACGGCCGACGAGCGCATGGCGATGCTGCGCGAAGTCACCGGGCACATCGGCAACATCAAGATCGACTACTTCAGGGGCCTCACAGTCGACTTCGCGCGGCAGCGCGGGTCCTACACGCTCGTCCGCGGCCTGCGCGCCATCTCCGATTTCGAGTACGAACTCACAATGGCGTCCACGAACCGAAAAATGCGGCCCGAGGTCGACACCGTCATCCTCATGCCGAATGAGAACTTCATGTTCATCAGCAGCCGGCTCGTGAAGGAAATCGCGCAGCTCGGAGGCGACGTGTCGCCCTTCCTGCCGAAGACCGTCGTCGCGCACCTGCACGCCAAGCTGAAGGCGAAGGACTAATAGACAGGATTTACAAGATTGTTCAGGATTTGCAATCCGGCAAATTTGTTCGTCGCCACGTGACCTTCTCTGTGTCCTCCGTGTCTCTGTGTTAAGCGTTTGATCTTTGCAGCCCTGTCCGCCCGCAACGTATCATTCCTGCTGCCACGCCGCTCCGGCGTGCGCATATCCGTCGTAACCTGTTGAGACCGCAAAAGACCCTATTTTTATGGATAAAGCGCTCGAAGAAATCGATCCGAAAAAAGACAACCCGCTGTACCGCCTGCGGCATTCGCTCGCGCACATCCTCGCGCAGGCCGTGCTCGAGATCCGGCCCGGCGCCAAGCTGGCGTTCGGCCCGCCCGTGGACAACGGCTTCTATTACGACTTCGACTTCGGCGACAAACCCATCGGCGAACGCGAACTTGCCGACCTCGAAAACCGCATGCGCCGCATCGTGAAGGAGAAGCAGCCGTTCGAGCAGTCGAACAAGACGCTCGATGAAGCGAAGAAACTCCTCGCGCAGACCGACCAGACGTATAAGCTGGAATACGCGCAGGAACTGTTCGACCTCGGCAAGGCGAAGAACGGCGCGCTCGGCTTCTACACCAACGGCCCGTTCACCGACATGTGCGAGGGACCGCACCTGCAACACACCGGCGACGTGCCCAAGGGTTGCTTCAAGCTCGACCGCATCTCCGGCTCCTACTGGCGCGGCGACGAGCACAAGCCCATGCTCACCCGCATCTACGGCCTCGCGTTCCCGACGAAGGAGGAACTCGAGGACTACATCGTGCGGCGGAAACTCGCGATGGAACGCGACCACCGCAAACTCGGCGACGAGCTCGACCTGTTCTTCATGGACCAGGAAGTCGGCGTCGGCCTGCCGATGTGGATGCCCTACGGCACCGTGCTCCGCGAAGAACTCGAGAAGTGGGCGAAAGAGGAGGAGTTCAAGGGCGGTTACGTCCGCGTGGACACGCCCGTCATCACCCGCGGCGAGCTGTACCACCGCTCCGGCCACCTGCCGTACTACGCCGAGGACATGTACCCGCCGATGAC
>CAYUZD010000355.1:0-3699 GCA_964449475.1 uncultured Nitrospirales bacterium | reverse complement strand
AGCCCGACGATGTCGTCGCGCATCTGGACGAAGGTGTGCCACCAGTCGTTCTTGATGTTGCGCTTGAGTTCGGTGCCGAGCGGCCCGAAGTCCCAGCAGCCGTTGATGCCGCCGTAGATGCCGCTGGATTGAAAGATGAAGCCGCGGCGCTTGCAGAGCGAGACGATGTGTTCCACTACGAAGATCCCTTCGAGAAGAGTTCTCTGAGTTTCGACTTTATCTTTCCGTTAAAGAGGATTTCGATGTAGACAATTCTCCCATCAAACGTGTCGATGACGTCAGTGAACTCCGAGTCGACACGTACAGAATCAAGAATCCTAGATTCGGGTCGGTTCTTGGCTCCCGTATAGAAGCTGGCACAAAACCTGTCGCCACAGTCACACCTACTCCAAATCTCAAGCAGATCAATTTGATCGGCTAAATCAGGCCGTCCTTCGGCATTCAGCGCCCGTTTCAGATCTTGCGCCAATTCTGGAAAGACGATCATCAATTTGGGTCGATGCGAACCGTCCACGAAGGCTCACCCATGGAAGCGCGTATGGTATCTGGCCGTGAATTGAGCGATCAAAGACGGACGGCTATCGCTTCGACGCGACCCAGAGCACGGCTTTCTGGCCGAGGGAGAGCGTCGCGCCGTCGAACTTCGCGTCGCGGCCGATCGCGCCTTTGACGGATGCGCCGGCGAGGTTCGCATTCGAGAGATCGGCTTCGGAGAGGTCGGCTTCGGCGAGGTTGGCGTGTTGCAGTTGCGCGCCGCAAAGCGCCGCGCCGGACAGCACGGCGCGCGTCAGGTCCGCGCCTTCGAGCCGGGCCTCGTGAAGCTGGGCTTGCGTGAGATTCGCGGCGGTGAGAATCGCCTCGCGCAGCAGGGCGCCACGCAGGTCGGCCCGGATGAGGATGGCCTCGGCCAGCTTTGCGCCGGTCAAATTCGCGCGCATGAGGTCCGCGCCGCTGAGGTCCGCGCCGAAAAAATCCGCACCAGCGAACTGCGCGCCCGCGAACCGCGCGTGGTTCAGCCGCGCGCGGGTGAAGTTGGACTGGTCGAGCCGCGCGCCGGACAGATTCGCGCCACGGAGGTCCGCACCGGTGAAATCCGCGCCGCGCAGGTCGGCCGATTCGAGGGACGCTTCCGCGAGCAACGATCCCGCGAGTGTCGCGCCCTTGAGACTCGCGCCGGACAGCATCGCGCCGTGCAGATTGCACTCGGAAAGGTCGGCCTTGCGCAGGTCGGCGTTGCGGAAATTCGCGTTGAGCAGATCCATGCCGGCGAGTTTCGCGCCGCGCAGATCGACCCCGCGCACGTCCGCGAGGTCCTTCGTGGTCTCCGCCTGCCACGCGTTCCACACGCCGACGCCTTCGTTGATGATGTCGAGCGGGCCGCCGGCGCGCGCGCCCTGCGCCTTCATGAATTCGCGGAAGCCCTTCGGCGCGCCGAGCACGCCCGTCATGCGCGCCTCGCGCAAGCGCATCGACTCCCAGCCAGTCACGCGGCGGAGGCGCGCGGCGACGAGCGACGCGCCGGAGAAATCCGCGTTCGTCAGGTTCGCCTGGTCGAGGTTGACGCCCACGAACCGCGCGTTCGCCGCCTTCGCGTCTGTGAAGTTCGCCCCGGCGAATTTCGCGGCAATACATTCGAGTTTCGCGAGGTTTGCGCCGGTGAACTGCGCGCCGGTTGCGTCGGCCTGCGAGAGGTCGGCCGATTCGAGGTTCGCGCCGCCGAGCCGCGCCTGGGCGAGCGTGCAGCCCACGAGCTTCACCTTGCGCAGGTTCGCGCCTTCGAGGTGGGCCGCCGTGAAGTTCGAGCCGTCGAGGATGGTTTCCGTCAGATTTATGCCCGGTAATTGCGCGCCGCGGAGCGAGCATTTGATGAGTTTTGCCTCGTTCAGCGTCGCGCCGGCGAACCGGGCCGCGTCAAACTTCGTGTCCTCGAAAACCGCGCCGCGGAGGTTCGCGCGTTCGAAGACCGCGCTCGAGAAGTCCGCCCCGGCGCACCGGGCACTGGCGAGCGACGCGCCGGTGAAGTCGACGCCGGAAAAACTGAGACCGGTCACGTTCAGGCCGTCGAGGTCCGCCGCGGCAAGCCGGACATTGCGGAAGACACACGCGGCGACGATCGCGCGGGTGAGCTTCGCGCCGGTGAGGTCCGCGTTCTCGAAGTAGGCGCGGCCGAGGTTGGCGTTGCGCAGGTCCGCGCCCTTGAGCGACACCTCCGCGATCCGCGCACTTCGCAGATCGGCGTTCACGAGATCGGCGTCGTCGAGCAGCGCACGGCTGAGGTCGGCGTGCATGAAGTTCGCGGCGGAGAGATTGGCCCGGGCGAGGTTCGCGCCGGCGAGTTCGTACCGCTGCAGGTTCGCCTCGGTGAGATCTGGACGGACATCGGGATGGTCGGCGCGCCAGGCGTTCCAGTTCTTCACGCCTTCGCGCAGGGTTTTGAGATGAGCCGAATCGGCCACGAACCGAGAGCCTCCGCCGGACGCTCGTAGTATACGGTTCTACGGTGTGTTTGCGCCAGCGACACGCGGCGGCAATCATATGGTTAGCCCGGCGTGAACGTATCCGAACGCTTGGATTTGTTGCGCAAATCGCGCCGCGTTTGTTACGATTTGCGTCTGCGTGGGGGTGTAGCTCAGTTGGGAGAGCGCATCGTTCGCAATGATGAGGCCAGCGGTTCGATCCCGCTCACCTCCACCACCGCTGTCTAACTCGACCCGCCTCGGTATCCCGAAAAAGTCTCATTTCGATTGATTCTCACGCGAGTCTTGAGCGTAGCTTCGAGACCATTTACGGAAACGCGCTGATTTCCTTCGCCCACTTCACCCGCGCAACGTGCGACGTGTACTGAGCTTCCGGAAATTCGCGCGGCGTCGAGACCTTGAAGTTCGCCGTATCACCGGCGCGGACGATCAGCACGACGTCGCGACGGTGACCGACATCGACCAGCTTGCCATCCGGCCCACGGAACGCGACCTCCATGTAGAGTTCTTTCCAGTTGAGGTCACTGTTGTTCTTGACCGTCCCGGTCACGACGACGGTGGGTTCTCCCTCCGGTGACTGGCCGAATGATATCAAAGACTCTACCACTTGGATGGCGTCAGGATAGTCTTCAAACGCCGTGTCTTCACTCGCGAAATCTCGAAGCGAATCGATCGTCAAGAATATCGGTGTGACCAATAGTGCGAACAGCAGCACAGGCGAGACAGAAAGTGCGATGATAGTGAACCGCGCCCAGCCTTGAAACTGGTGGCAATACGGACACTTCCTCGCCTTCTGCGAGATCTGCTTGCGGCACATTGGGCACGGCTTGACGAGATCGTCCATAGTCCTCGAATTCTCCGGAAATCCGATAGTTGTCCACCCTAATCTACATTCGAAGCCGAACTAAATTCGGCAAGTCGCACTCAGACCAGCGTCGTCTGCGTTTGCCCCTGCGTTAGCGTGCCGTAGTGTTCCGGGCGGCGGTCATCCAGTAGGTGGTTGTAGGGCGTGACGTTTTTGTCGTCGGCTTGCGTGGGGTCGATGTCGATGAGGCCGACGAATTCTTCGGACTCAGTGGCTTTGATGAGCACGTCTCCCTTTGGATCGACGACCTGGCTCGCGCCGGTGAAACGGAGCTTGCGGCCCGCGCGGTTCTCCGTACCGACGCGGTTCGCGGTGACGGCGAAGACGCCGTTTTCGAGGCAGCGGCAGAACATCGCG
>CAYUZD010000354.1:0-3700 GCA_964449475.1 uncultured Nitrospirales bacterium | reverse complement strand
ATCGCGTTCGCACTCGTCACACTCGTGATGTTCTTCCTCATCAGCGCCATCCAGCGCCTCGACCGCAAGAAACCCGCCGCCGCGCCGAACACGAAGCCCTGTCCTCAATGCTGCACGGACATCCCGCTCGCGGCCAAGCGCTGTCCGAATTGCACGTCGCAGGTGGGCTGACCGGGAAACGAATGTCACATGTCCCGGAGGGCGTCCCGCCATCGACGACGGTGCGCGATGTCGACTCTCTGGCGTTCCATCTCCTCGGAGATCGCTGACAGCACGTCGCGCCGGCCAGCTTCGCCAAGCAAAATCAGAATGCTTCGGACGCACTCTGCGACCGACATGATGTAGATATTGTGCCCCGCCGCGAATTCCCGTTGGCTGAGTTCTCGCAGTTCCTTATCCTCCGAGGCTATGGGCACGCTCAGGCCGACGATCAAAAACTCCCGAACTGCCTGGCTCCGAATAGCGGCAATCTTTTCCAGCACATGGCCGAGTGTGACGGCACGGTCCTTGATTTCTATGGCCAACACGAGTTTGTCGTCGTCATCTAGGCACTCAATATCCGCTGCGCTGCCCGTAGCCTCATCGGCAGAGTTGACATGGCGCGAAACGACCTTCGCGTGAGTTCCGAAACGTCTCCCGGAGACGGTGAATAGGGCGGCCCCAATCGCCTGCAAGACGCTTCCGCCCGATCGTGTATTTAGCATGGTGTCGATGGCCTTGTGAGTGCTATTGAGACTCGCCCGGAGAGGAACTGGGTAGTCGATGGCGAATTCGGCCAATCGATTTCGGATCGTTCGAAGTACCTGATCAAGGAGTGCATCCACTTGGCCTGGATTTCTCTCAGCGAACTCAAGCACGGTGATCAGATCGGCGAACCCCTTCTTGTCTCGCTGGTGGGCGGCGTAATCGCCACGGATTGCCGCTATACGGAGCGGCTTGCTGACATACGGGTCCGAAGATGCGCCCAGAACACCATGGTTTTCTCGATCGAACTCAACGATCACGCTCGTGCAAAGCGAGCGCGCGTCGAAGGCCGAGGGATTCTCTGAACCTTTTTGGATGTATCTGCAGTCGAGAGATGGATCCACCGATTTTGCCAGGAGTTGGGTCGGCAATACGTACCGGTAGGTCTTGGTCTTCGAGTTGATGGACCTGTGTATGGCCTCGGAGATCTCCGATGAGACTTGCTTCGAGTCGGAGTTCGGTTCGTCGTTCGCGATCGACGCCCACTTGGAACCGAGCAGCGTGCGCGCTGAACTCTCCAGTTCAATAGAAGGCGGGGGCATCAAAAATTACGCCAGATGACTTCCTGTCGGATCTTCTTGACCGAATGGCACTTTTTGGCAGGCGCCTCGACGCGATTCCAGCCCTTGAACAGGCGATCGTAGAGTTTGCACCGGTATCCCGAGATTACCACTCGACCTTTGACACATCGTAGTGTATCGGCGAACTCTTCGTGGTCGTTGTCGCTCATTTCAAATCCATACGCTTTGCTGTCGCCGCGACTTTCGTGTGGGTAGGGCGGATCGCAATAGAACAACGCATCTAAATCGTCGTAGATGCTAATTATCTCTTGCCAGGTTCGATTTTCGATTTGAACCCGCAGTAGGCGAAGCGCGATCTCAGGTAGATGCTCGACGCTCCCCAACCACCTTGAAACGACCCCGCTCATTCCCGCTCGACTCGTGTTCTTGCAATTTGCCCATCGTCCCTGACTCGCAGTCTGCGCGAGTCCCGTTCGGACTTGTCTTGCACGGACGAAGAACCGTCGGGCACGTTCAAGTTGGTCAATCGAGAGATCCGCCGGTCCGCAGGATTGCAAGAACTCCTCTCTTGAGAATGGCGTCAGACCTATGGCCTCGATCAGTTGCGATTTCTGCTCACGCAGCACGCGAAAAAAGTTGACCACTTCCCCGTCCAGGTCGTTATAGGTCTCGACTGGAGAGGGTTCCCGATTCAACAAGACCGCAGCCGAGCCACCGAACGGCTCGCAGTAGTGGTGGCAGGTGGGCAGCTGCGGCAGAAGCCAATCGATGTGCGAATACTTTCCGCCATACCAGCCAAAGGCGATCTTTCGCCGCTTGGGCCTGCCCTGTCCGGTCAACGAATCTGGAGAGAAAAGCGATTCGTAAACCGCGGAGTCCTCGCAGGCGCGTTCCGTTAGTTTACGCCTGCGTCTGATTGGCTTCTTCTGCTTAGAAGGCATATCTGATAATATCATCAGTGATCGGTTCGGTCAATCCCATTCTATTGGATTGGGGGCCTCGGTTCTCTTTTCTAGTCCCGACCTTGGGAAGTTCGCAGGCTGAGTAGATACTCGACTCTCGTAGTTAGTGGGAACCCGGCGGGAGAAGGCGCGTCACGAAATCGCCTCTACCGGCCCGGTAACGACCACGTCTTGAGATCGGAACTCCTTGCGACGCCGATTTTGGCGTGGCCGCGTTCCTTGAACCGAGTGGCGTCGTTCGAGCCGGCGTAGAAGAGGTAGAAGTGCCCGTCGTGGGCGCGCCAATCACAGAGGTAAGCCGAGTTCGCGCGCATGACAGTGTTCCAGTCCTCGCCGGGGATCTCGATCAGAGTCTTATTCACCCAGCGCGACCAGTGCTCGAGCGCGGAGCCGTCGCCGTCCATCGTGTAGATAAACGGCGCATGGCCGCCGGTATAGCCGCCGTCGCCGTGCGCACGCGGGTCGCGCGCGGTGGCGATCATGCGCCACGCGCCGTCAATCTGGACAAACTGGTAGTTCTCCGCCCAGTCGCCGGCCGCGCTCGCGCGCAACGGCGGCAGCCACTGACCGTCGATCCCGCGGTTTACCGATCGCGTGACGTGGAAGTCCTGTCCGAGCTTGTAGCCGAGGTAAGCGTAGCCGTCCACCCAACCGATCGCGCCGTCGATGCACGACACGCTGTCGTGTACGCCCGGCATGAGCGGCTGAATCGGCGTCCAATGGACGAGATCTCTCGACGTGGCGTAGTGGAGTTGCCGCCGGTTGCCCTCCATCCCCGCGCGCTGGCAGGTCATGTACCACAGGCCGCCGTGGTGCGTGACGTCCGGTGACCCCGGCGCGGGGTACAGCGCGGGGTCGCGGATCGACTCGAACATGCGCAAGTCGCGGCTTCGGTAAATGACCCATTTCTCCCGGTGCGCGTCGTCCGATTCCGGCTCGAACCGCTGCGAAGTGAACACATAGAACCAGCCGTCCGCATAGATCACCGCCTGGTCCTTCAACATGCGATCGGGCATCGACAGGATGGGATTTCGCAGCGACGGCCAGTCGATAAACGCGGCGCGCTCCTGCGCATTCGCCGCCGCCGCGGCCAGCATCCACGCGATGGCACATCGTACCGATCGATTCACGATGTTCACTCCACCGTCACGCTCTTCGCGAGGTTTCTCGGCTGGTCGACGTCGCAGCCACGGTTGACGGAGATGTAGTAAGCGAGGAGTTGCAGCGGGACCGCGGCGAGGAGCGGGGACAGCGGTTCCGGGCACGGCGGGATGTAGACGACGTCGTCGGCGTGCGACGCGATGGCCGTGTTGCCTTCCGTGGCAACGGCGAGGATGATGCCGCTCCGCGCACGGACCTCCTGCATGTTCGAGATGACCTTCTCGCGCGTGGCGGAACGTGGCGCGAGGAAGATGCACGGCAGCTTGTCGGTGACGAGCGCGATCGCGCCGTGCTTCATCTCGCCGGCGCCGT
>CAYUZD010000353.1:0-3717 GCA_964449475.1 uncultured Nitrospirales bacterium | reverse complement strand
AGGTCCTGCGCCTTGCGCGTCGCCTCGTTCACCGCCGCGGCCACCAGCGTCTCGAGCATCTCGGGGTCGTCGCGGTTAATGATTTCCGGGTCGATCTTGAGCGATTGCACTTCCATCTTGCCGTTAATCGTAACCGTGACCATGCCGCCGCCCGCCGACGCCTCGACCACCATGTTCGCGAGCGTCTCCTTGAGCTGCTCCATGTTCTGGCGCAGCTCCATCGCCTGCTTCAACAGGCTGCCCATGTTGCCGAGTCCGCCCAGTCCCTTTGGAAACATGATCCCCTTACGCGACGGTTGCCGCGGCGATCTCGATGACGCCGCGCGGTGAAGGTAGTATAGCCGCGGCCCCGTTGGGCCGCAATGGATCCGCGGGCCGCAATGAACCCGAGAGGACGCGCATGTTCGATTCCGCTAATCCCAACTACCGCGAATTCGTCCACCATCAATTCAATAGCGCGCAGTTCATCCAGCATCTGGGCATCGAACTCCGCGATTTCGGACCGGGCTGGTGCGAGACGCGGCTGCGACTGCGCAATGAACTGAAACAGCAGGACGGGTTCGCCCATGCGGGCGTAGTCACCACGCTCGCCGATCACTCGAGCGGCATGGCGGCCGGGACGCTCGCCCCCGCGGGCCGCAAGGTGCTCACCGTCGAATTCAAGGTCAATCTGCTCCGTCCGGGCGTCAGCCCCGTGATGCGCTGCCGCGCGGAGGTCGTCAAGCCCGGCAAGAATCTGACCGTCGTCGAGGCACGGGTCTTCGGCGGCGAAGAAGTCGACGCTAAACCCATCGCGCTCATGTCCGCAACGATGGCCCTGGTCGAATGAATCGAGACGCTCTGGTGCCACGCCTAAGCGGAGTTCAGCTTAGGCGTGGAATTCGAGACTACCCCCGCGCCGCGGGAATGATGATCACCCCGTGCTGGATCATCGTCTGCACGACGAGCACGAAGCCCAACACTGTAATCAACGCCGCGGAAAACACCGGCAGCGCCACCAGCACACGGCTCCGCGCGCCGATCCGCCGCCGCACATGGCCCGATGCGCGTACTACCGCGATACCGATTCCGACGAGCACGGCCGCGAGCCCGACGCTGAACGCAAGAATCAGCACCAGCCCCAGCGCGAGCCGGCCGAGGTTGATTGCGAGCATCAGGACGATGAACGCCGCCGGACAGGGCACGATGCCGCCCGAGATTCCCAGCCACAGGATGCTGCGGTAGGTCGGCGGCTTGCCGTCCGCCGCCTGAACCATGTGCGAATGCGAAAACACCCCGTGCGAATGTTCATGCGCCGCGCCGTCCGCCGCGATGCCCGCGTGGTCGAGACCGTCGCCTGCGGTGTGCGCAATCCCGTCCACGTGGATGAGGTGATGGTGCCCGTGGCCGTCGGCTTCGAGCGCGCCGGCGGGTTTCGAGAGCACGAAGCGCGCATAGCGTTGCTGCAAGAGGAACAAGCCAAGCAGGACGATGATCACGCCGGACACGATCCCCGTCCAGAACGTGAACTGCTCTTCACTCATGCGATCCGTAAAATACAATGACACGACGCCCAGCGCGAGAATGCTCCATACGTGCGTAATCGTCACTACGATCCCCAGCGCCAGCGCGTGCCACATCGTCCCGCGCTCGCCGATCAGGTACGCAGCCATCACCGTCTTGCCGTGGCCCGGCGAAAACGCGTGGCCCATGCCTAGCATCATGGAGATTGTCAGCGCGACGAGTACGATCGGCAGTGTGAGTTGCTCGCTGCGCAGCGCGTCGGTCACGCGGTTGAGCATTTCCGTCGCGCGCTTGGATTGCGCAGGCGGCGCAGGCCGGCGGCCTTGCGCGACGGACACCTTGGGTTCGGTTGAGGCGGTCACGGCCGGCGCCGTTTCGTCAGGGGCGGTGGTCGGGGTGACGGCGGGCTGAGGCGCGGGAAGCGGTGCCGAATCCGCCGGAGCAGGCGCTGGCGTTGGGGCCGCCGCGACTTGGGTCGGCGCGATCGTCTGCGTAAGCGATTGCGGCTGCGCCTCCATCGTCGCCGCCAGCGTCATTACTTCCTCGGGGTTCCGCTGCGCCGTCGCGGTCCATGTAAAATCCGGTGTATTCGGGAGCGACGCCAACACATTGCCGTTTTTAGGCGACAGCTCGAAGTGAAACCGGTTGTAGAAGCTCTGGAAGATTGGGTTTTCCTTTTCGTCCTGCATGATCAGCGCGAGATACTTCAGTTCGCCCTCGCGCCACGGCCCGAGCGCGACGCTGAACCGGCCGTCGAGCAGCGCGTATCCCTCGCGGTAGCCCTGCGCAGCCTCCGTGTTGTACGAGCGGAACTCGACCACGAACGCGCCCGTCGGCCACGACCACGACTGCGGCTCCGTCTCGAGAAAGATATTCACGACGGGCATTGAGCCGACGCCCTCGAATAGCTCCATCCGCCGCGACTTCAGCACCAACGGCACGCGCGCGCCGTCCAGCGTCAGTTCGAGATTGTTGAACAGGTCCGGCACGCGCTTGTCGAGGTACGCATTCATTTCCTCCGGCGTCGCTTTGCTATCGAAGTTCTGGTCGAGAAGATCCATCTCTTTGAGCGACGGGATCTCGGCGATGTCCAGTTGGTAGTAAATGCGCGGCACATCCCCGCGGAACTCGAACAGGGTGTACTGATTAATCGAGTAGTTGCCGAGCGGGTGCGCGAATGCGGCAGCGGGGGAGACCAGCGCCGCGATGAGAATGGCCAGTCCCCGCAAGCCTCCCACTTGGTTCGACAGCATGCGCTTCATCGCCCGGCCCCTAGTGCAGATGCTTCCCGGTCGAGCTCATCGCCAGTTTCGAGTGCAGGACGCCCTTTTGCTGGCCCAATTGTTCCGACAGTTCGCGCAATACGTGCGCCCGGCCCCGGCACATGATCATCTCCGCGCACAGGTGGTGATCGAGATGGATGTGGGTCGTCGCCATGATCGCGTGATGCTGCTCGTGCTGCAACGACGTCAGCTTGTCGCTCAACTGCCGCGTATCGTGGTCGTATATCAGCGTGATCGTCCCCAGCGCTTCCTCGTCGTGCTCCCACTCGTGCTCGACCAGCCGCGACCGGATCAGGTCCCGGATAAATTCCGACCGGTTTGTGAATTTTCCCCGCTTCATCAGCTTCTCCATCTTCTGGAGCAGCGGTTTTTCAATCGTAAAGCTCAGCCGTTCAAGGTCGTTCATGGGTCCCGTCCAATCGAATCCGCCTATTATGATTCCCGGCGGGCGCCCGATAAAGTTTCCGCCCTTCACTGATGCACATCCCGCAATTGCGAAGAGCGGGGCCTGCGACAAAACAACCGCCATCCCGTGGAAACTTTGCGTTTTACCCGAGACGCGGTTTTGTAATACTATTTGCAGGTTGTTCATACTGCCTTTATGGGGTAACCGTGCCGTGCACATCAGCGAAGGCGTACTCTCGGCCCCGGTACTCGTCGGTTGCGGCGCACTCGCCGCGGGCGGCGTAGCGATCGGCCTCGCGAAACTCGACGAGAAGGCCATGGTGCAGACGGCGGTCGTGTCGTCCGCGCTGTTCGTCGCGACGCTCATCCGCGTGCCCATAGGCCCGTCCACCGTGCATCTCGTGTTGAACGGGCTCGCCGGTATGTTGCTCGGGTGGCGCGCCTTCCCGGCTTTCGCCGTCGCATTCTTCCTCCAATCCCTTCTGTTTTCCGTCGGCGGTTTCAGCACGCTCGGCGTCAACATCGT
>CAYUZD010000352.1:0-3717 GCA_964449475.1 uncultured Nitrospirales bacterium | reverse complement strand
GCGGCTGTTGCCGCGCGCGGACGGCGTGGGCCGGGTGCCGTGCGTCGAGTTCATGATGGTCAACCATTCGATCCGCAAGCTCATCAAAGACGGGCGGAGCGCGCAGTTGTCGACGGCCATCATGCAGGGCCGGGAAGACGGGATGCAGACGTTCAACGACAGCCTGTACACCCTCATCAAGACCGGCATGATATCGCTGCAGGAGGGGATGAACACGTCGGAAAACCCCGAGGAATTGAACATGATGCTCCAGGGGATCCGGCTGAGTTCGGCCGGGGGCGGGTTGTTGGGGTAGGGGCGGCGATTCGGGTGCAACCCTTTGCGACCCGGGGGGATCAAGGGTATACGACCGGGCGTTCGCGCCCGGCGTAAGGGGAGATTCAAGATGGGCGGAGCGCACGGCCGCGGCTTCAAACACTTTACATGGATCGCGGCGTCTGCGCTGATGTCCGGATTGATTCCGGCGTCCCTTCCCGGGGCGGTGGCGCAGGACGTGGTCGAGGCGGCGGTGATGGCGCCGCCGCCGGCGCAGGCGAGCGAGATGACGCTCGAGACGCTGGTCCAGCAGGGCGGACCGATCCTGTGGGTGATCATGGGACTGGGGTTCGTGGCGCTGGTCCTCGGGATGTATCTCAGCTTGACCGTTACGCCGCGGCGGGAAGCGCCGCTGAAGCTCGCGCGGCGGGTGACCAATCTCGTGCGCAGTGGGGACATCCCGGGCGCGGTCATGTTGTGCGAGAACCGGGGCGAGCTGTTGCCGCGCGTGCTGCTCGCGGGCCTGAAGATGTCGGGTCAGGAGCGGTACATCATCCAGGAAGCGATGGAGGGCGAGGGGCAGCGCGGCGCGGCGGAACTGTGGCAGCGGATATCGTACATGAACAACATCGGCGTGATCGCGCCGTTGCTGGGGTTGCTGGGGACGGTGTGGGGGATGATCGGCGCGTTCAGCGCGATTGCGCTGGACAATTCACAGGTGAAAGACATCGCGATGGCGTACAACGTCTCGATGGCGATGATTACGACGGCGGGCGGGCTGCTGCTCGCGATCCCGGCGTTGATGGTGTATTACTTCCTGCGGGGCCGCGTGGTCCGCGTGGTGGCGCACATTGAGACCCAGGCGGCCGAGTTTGTCGAGCTGCTGGTGCGGAACCGCGCGCGATGAGGTTCGGGAAGTTCATTCCGGAAGAGGCTGAGACGGTGCCGATGGCGCCGTTGATCGACATCGTGTTCCTGACGCTGGTGTTCTTCATGGCCACGTCCGTGTATTCGACGATGGAGGCGGAGGTGGGGATCACGCTGCCGACGGCGTCGAGCGCGCAGGTGGACAACCGGACGCAGGGCGAGATTTACATTAATATCCGGTCGGACGGGTCGTACGTCGTCAACGACCGCGAGGTGAGTATCGCCGACCTGCAGGAAATTCTGGATCGCGTCGCGCAATTCTTCCCCGGCGGGTCGGTCATCATCCGCGGCGACACCGAGGCCGCGCTCGGCCGGGCGGTGGCGGTACTGGATGCGTGTAAGAAATCCGACATCCAAAACGTGTCGATCGCGGCGATGCCTGAGGACGGCGCGGGGGCGCGGTGAGGATGCTTCGTCGCAGCGTACACCGGGCGGCCGTGGCGCTCGCGGCGGCGCTGCTGATCGCGGCGAGCGGGGCTGCGCGCGCGGCCGAGCAGGCGCAGATCGATTTCGCGAACGGGCTGTTCGCGCGCGGGTTCAACGAGCAGGCGGCGGGCGAGTACCGGGCGTACCTCAAGCAGTTTCCGAATGGCGCGCACGCGCCGGACGCGCTGTATCGTCTGGGCGAGGCGGAATTGGCCCAGGGGCGGCCTGCGGAAGCGCTGGACGCGTTCGAGCAGCTGCTAGCGCGGTTCGGGTCGCACACGCTGGCGCCGGTGACACAGGGCCGCAAGGGCGTCGCGCTGTACAACCTGAAACGGTACGACGAGGCGGTTGATGCGCTGTCGAAGGTCGCGACGGGCGCATCGGCGCCGGACGTGCGCGGCGCGGCGCTGTACTTCATGGGCAAGGCGCAACTCGACGCCAAGCGCGCGCCCGATGCCGTGGCCGCGTTCAACACCCTGATCGAGACGCTTCCGGACAGCGCGTACACGCCCGCGGCGCGGTATCAGCTTGCGTACGCATATCTCGTGCAGAACAACCTCGAACAGGCGGCCGTGACGTTCTCCGAACTGGCGGGGTCGGCCTCGGCGAACGAGGAACTGCGTCGCGAGGCCCGGTTCCGCGCGGCGGAGGCGTACGACAAACTCGGGTGGTACGACGCGGCGGTCGGCGCGTACGAGAAGCTGAAGGCGGATTTCCCGAACTCGGAGCACGCGCAACGCGCGACATTCGGCCACGCTTGGTCGCTGTACCACGCGGCGCGGTACGAAGAATCCGCGAAACTGAGCCAGACCTTTCTCGCGTCGCAGCCTGATGCGGAACAGAGCGTGGGGCTGCGGTATTTGCTGGCGAACTGTTTCCAGCAACTCAAGCGCGACACGGAGGCGCTGACGGTCTACCGCGAAGTGCAACAGAAGGACCCGAAGTCGGACTACGCGGCGCGCGCGCAATACAAGGAGGGGTTTCTGTTGCATGCGTCTGGCGACGCCGCGGGCGCGGCGCCGGTGTTGCAGGCGTTCCTGAAGCGCGACGCGAAGACGGGGCTGGAGGGCGACGCCCGGTACCTGCTGGGTATGGCGTCGTACAGCGCGGGCCGGCTGGACGAGGCGGCCGCGTCCTTGCAGCAATGCATCGAGACGGATCCGCCGAGCGCGTACCGCGTTCAGGCGGCATACCAACTCGCGCGGGTGAGTTTCGACCGGGGTCAGTTCGCGGAGGCGCGCGACCGGTTCGCGGCATTCGCGACGGAGCACGCCGCGGATCCGCTCGCCGTGCAGTCGATGCTGCAAGCGGGCGACTCGGCGTTCCACGCGGCGGACTACGCGGGCGCAGAGACGTATTTTGCGAAGGCGGTCGAGACGTCGCAGGGAGACCTTCGCCGTGAATCGCTCTATCGTCTGGCGGTGTCGCGGCACAACGGCGGCAAGCCGGCGGAGAGCGCGCAGGCGTTTGAGCAGTTGCTGGCGGAATTTCCGGACACGCCCAACGCGGCGGAAGCGCATCTTCGCGCGGGGCAGTACTGGCTGACGGCGGGGAAAGAACCGCTCAAGGCCGTGCCGCACTTCGAGGCGGCGCTGCAGGCGGCGCCGCAGGGGGCGTTCGCGGGTGAAGCGATCAAGGGATTGGGACTCGCGCGGTACGAGAGCAAGGATTTCGACGGCGCCGCGCAGACCTTCGTGCGATTGATTCGCGAAGTGCCGACGGTGAAGCTGAACGAGAGCGCGTATGCCTGGGCGGGGCAGTATCTGTTCGACAAGGAGCAATGGGCGGACGCGGCGCTCGCGATGCAGGCGTTGCTCGATCACGTTCCGGACTACCCGGACAGGCCGCGCGTGCGGTTGAAGATAGCCGATTGCGCGGAACGCGCCGGGGACCTCGACGGCGCGCTGAAACAGTACGACGCGCTCGCGGCCGAAGCGCCGGAACATCCGGCCGCGGCGGAGGCCCGGTTCCGCGTCGCCAGCATCTACGACAAGAAGAAGGACCCTGAGCGCGCGGCGAAGTTGTACGAACAGGTCGCGGTGACGGCGTCGAACGGCGAGATCGGCGCGCGGGCGCAGTTCCGGCTGGGCGAGTTGCGCGCGGAACAGG
>CAYUZD010000351.1:0-3720 GCA_964449475.1 uncultured Nitrospirales bacterium | reverse complement strand
CACCCGGACGAAATCATCGGCACGATCAACTGGCTGCTCAAGAGCGCGTACGCCGTCGGCGTCGCGACCGGCGACCCCGGGATCAGCGGGTTCGTCGCGCAGAAAGTCACGCCGCTCACGCGCAAGCTCGGCGTGCCGAAACTCCGCGCGGCGTTTGCGCTCTGCACCGACACGCAATTCATGACGCGCAGCACGGGCGTCGATGCGGGGCTCGCGCTCGAACTCCTCGTCGTCAAGCTCGCCGCGCCGCAGCCGCAGCGCCGCTCCGCCTAGCCGGTGTCATTACGAGGAGCGGGCTATGCGACGAAGCAATCTCGCAGTCCGTCCGATCCGCGTTCAGGCGTTACGCCCTCGTTCGCACGCTGAATTCAGCGTCGCGCAGTCGTATCGAATTCGCCCGTGATTCAATGTAGAACGCGGCTCTATTCCCGGCGGATGTGATGCGTAAACCCCTACGACCGTTCGTTATTTGTGCGGCCATTGGCCGCGTGTGGTGTTGTTCCGGCCGTTTACGGGGTATATACTGTACGGCGGAAATTGGAAGTCGGAGGGCAACGGCCCCCGGCGATCGGAGAATTACCGTGTTCAGCATGCCCGGCGGTACAGAGTGGTTCATCATCCTGGCGATCGTGGTGCTCGTGTTCGGCACCGGCAAGCTCGCCCATCTCGGCAAAGACCTCGGCGGAGCGATCAAGGAATTCAAGAAGGGGATCAAGGACGAGGACAAACCGGCCCAGTCGGCCCCGTCCACCCCGACGAACGAGCAGCCTCACTAATCCATCCCACGCAGGATGGGGAGGGTAACGACATGATCGGCATCTGGCAACTGGTGATCATCCTGGTGGTGGTCCTGCTGATCTTTGGCACGTCCCGCCTGCGCAACATCGGCAAGGACCTCGGAGGCGCGATCAAGGAATTCAAGGAGAACGTGTCCGACGAAGACAAGGAAAAGGAAAAGACGGCGGCTGCCTCCACCGAGAAGAAGCCCGCCGAGTAACTCGCAAATAGAAACGATATCGGGCGCGCCCGGGTGGGCCGGACGCGCCCGTTGAATTTGGTCATATTGTCATTCCCGCGCAGGCGGGAATCTCGTCACCCCAGCGGCCCGCCCCTACGCGCGATGCACCACTACTCCGGCCTCTCTCGCACCCCGAAAGAGTTCGGAGAGTTGCTCGCGATTGTCCCGGAGGGACGGTTGATAGTAGCCCGGCACTTCAGTGCCGGGTGAAGGACGTTAGACAATACGAGTCCCGTAGGGACGGCTGAACTGGACGTAAAAAGACATCCATCCCTACGGGACTTGGCGGTTTTGGGGTGCTGGCGGACCCGGCGTTGAAACGCCGGGTTACTGGCAAAATGTCCCTCCGGGGCAGGCCACATCCAGTTAACGATGAACGCGCGACGTAATTCCCAGTGTGTCATTCGCGCAAAAGCGGGAATCTCGTTGCCCCAGCGGTCAACTACGCGTGACGTACCACCACGCCAGCCTCGCCCGTATGCCCCCGACGCGCCCGCACCACCATCCGCGCTCCGTCCGCGTAGTCCAGCGTGATCACGAACTCCTCCGGAAACGCCCCGCCCTTCGCGTCCGCGCCGAGCACAGTCATGCGGGCCGGTTCTCCAAGACGAAGGTCGCGGGCTACGTTGTCCACGATGCGTGAGAGTTCAGCACGAGTGTACGGCCCAGTTCCGATGTCTGCGTGAACGTATCGAATACCGTTTCGAACGTTCGCAGAGTGAGAGTCACGCGCGAATCCGAGGGCGGCCGTACATGCGGCTACCCACGACAAAAACCGGCGCCTCGACATGATCTCATTCACGGTCCGATGGTTCCCCAAACGTCCAGCACATCCGAAGTGTCTCGGCAAAGTGTGAATTTGACCTCCCCAGAGCATACGAAAGCGGTTCGTACGTGGACGAGTCGGCTTCAAGCAGGTGTTCGAGCAACACGGTAGCAACTCCTGCTCGTATATCCGGGTCCGCGCTGCACCCGTACTTCTTGACGATTTCCCAGACACGCGATGGATTCGAGCCGATGAACTCCCCGACGATGATTAGAGCTTGCCAACGGCAATTGCTGTCCTGATCTTCGACTCGACTTGCCCCTAGATCTAGAATTCGCCGATCTTCGCCATGCGATTCCACATATCGCCTAGCGAGTAGCATTCCCAACAAGCGATCGTATGCCTCGCGGCTACTCACAAGTGATTCAATCGAGTCGATGGTCACGAACTCGCATTCGTTCGCCCGTGTCCATGCAAACTCCAAATCCGTCATCGCGGTGTCTCCGGGAGCGCCTCTACGCAGGCAGATACGGCGACTTCAGCGAGTACCCGTTCTCATACGGCCGGAACGCGAAGTCGTTCGCGCGCTTCGCGGCCTCCTTGTCGCCGCCGCCGAACCGCATCTTCGCGTCGTCCCACTCGAGCCGGCCGCCGGCGACGTAGGACGCCGTACCCATGTGGCAGACCTTGGCCGTGTTGAACGCGGACTCGACGAAGCAGATCGGGTCCTGCCGCGACTTGATGCAATCGACCCAGTTCCGCCAGTGCGCGACGTTCATGTCGCCTTCCTTGATACCCTCGACCGTCTTCGCCTCGAGCGCGTCGCGAAACGCCGGCACGATGTCGTAGCGCGTGCGGTCGATGTAGAGTGTGCCCAGCGTCCCGTGAAACTTGATACCATACCGGTTCGGCATCACCACGCCGTTCCACACGCGGTTCGAGAAGCTGAGGATATAGTCCTTGAACCGGTACAACACTTCGCAGGTGTCCGGCGTCGTCCGGTTGTCCGTCAGCACGTACTTCTCGCCCAGGCCCATCACCTCGAGCGGCGGATTGTCCTCGCCCATCGCCCACAGCACGATATCGATCAGGTGCGCGCCCCAGTCCGTCATCTTGCCGCCCGAATAGTCCAGGAACCACCGGAAGTTGTAGACGAACCGGTTCGGGTCGAACGGCACTTTCTTCGTCCAGCCGATGTACCGGTCCCAGTCCAGCCCCGGCGGCACGTCCATCGCCGGCGGATTGCCCAGGCCCTCGGGCTTCTCCGAATCGTGGATCCACGTCTCTACGCGTGCGACCCGGCCAATGTAACCGTCGCGGATCAGTTGCACCGCCTCCTGGAAATGCTGGCCGCTGCGCTGGAAATTGCCGCACTGGAACACGCGCTTGTGGTTCCGCACCGCGTCGATCACGGGCTGGCCCTCGCCGATCGTCGTCGTCAGCGGCTTCTCGCAGAAGACGTCCTTGCCCGCCTCGCATGCCATGATGCTCGGGATCGTGTGCCAGTGGTCCGGCGTCACGATGACGACCGCGTCGATGTCCTTGTTCTCGATGATCTCCTCGTGGTACTGGTGCGTGGTCGGCCGCGCGAACTTGCTCTCGGTGATGTCCGCGCCCTGCTCGCGGTGTTGTTCCCACAAGTCGCACATCGCGATCGGTTGCAGTTCGTCCATCATCAGCGCGAATTGCAGGTCGCGCTTGCCCATGCCGCCCAGCCCGATGTGCCCGGTCAGGATCCGCTCGTTCGCGCCGATCACCGTCGCAGGAAAGATGTTCTTTACGATGCTCGACTGCGCCGCCGCGGTGTTTGCGGCCGCCGCGCCGCTCGCGGCCGCCGCCGTGACCGCCGCCGCCCCGGCCTTGATGAAGTCCCGCCGCGATACGCCGTCCGCCGCCGATTTTTCCTGGTTTGCCTTCGCCTTCTCGCCCATTTCGG
>CAYUZD010000350.1:0-3732 GCA_964449475.1 uncultured Nitrospirales bacterium | reverse complement strand
CGATCGCGGCGGAGATGCGGCGGTTGTCGGACGAGTTCGGCGTGCGGACGAGTTACAGTCAGCCGTAGCGCGGGCGGTTGGCGCAAACGCGGCGTTGCTGGTGGGCGGGATCCTTCGCTTTGCTCAGGATGACATGAAGCGCTGGGATGACAAGAGACACCGGGATGACAAGAGGCGCCGGGTTGGCGAAGGACGAGGGGTGACTATGGGAATCTCAGGCCTCGGCCATTTCCGGCGCGCGTGTTGCAGCGAAGACGTCGGCGGCGCGTGAGGCGTCCATCTGAAGCATCGCGAGCAGGGCGGCGTCGCCCTCGAACGTCGCTTCATCTGCAGGCGCGTTTTGCAGATGGGCCTCGGTCATCCGTGCGGCGAGCGCCGTGATCGCGACGAGCGACTTGTGCTCGGCGGCGATTTGCGGCCGGTGATGGAACCGGATGGCGGTGGCGATGTCGTCGGGCAGTTTCCAATGGACGGCGAGGATGTGGCCGGCTTCCGGGTGGCCGATCCCGAGGAGGGTTTCCTCGGCCTCCACGCGAGCCTGGCCCTCGAGCGCGCGATCGATGCGGGCAAACTGCGCGGGCGCGGCCTGCGACAGCGCGAACAGGCCGATGTCCGCCAGTAGGCCGGCGGTGAAGGCGGAGGGATTGCGCGCTTGCCCCGCCGAAACGGCGATTTTGCGGGCGGCGCCGGCGCAGTACATCGACGCGCGCCAGTAGCGTTCGTGATCGAACCCGCTGGCGTTGTGCGTGGCGTCGAGCACGGCGGACGACAGCACGGCCATGTACGTCTCGCGCATGCCGAGCAACGTGATGGCGCTCTGCACGCTGTTGATGCGGCTCAGGAACCCGTAGGCCGCGGAATTGGACAATTGCAATAGGCGCGCGGAGATCGGCGGGTCGCCCGAGACGATTTCGGCGATGTCGCGCAGCGACGTGTCCGGGTCGGCCATGGCTTCCTGTACGCGCTCGACCGTGCTCGGGAGCGTCGGGAGCGAATCGATCTGGCGCACGGTCGAGACGACGTTCTCGATCTTGAGTTTCGACGAGATGCGATCGCGGAGGCCGTCGCCGAGCGTCGAGTCGGCTTCGCCCTCGGCGGGATAGTACCGGCGGATGGCGTTGCGGATGTCGGACGGATTGCAGAGAAGCGCGCTGACGCGCAGTCCGGTCGATTTCTCGAGTTCGGCGATGGTACCCATGTCGATCGGGAAGGCCATCGCGACGGTGAGGTGGTTGCCCATTCGATCGAGCGGGAAGACTTCGTGCTTGACGGCGTACTCACGCGGGACGAGCGCGCACATTTCGCGCGGGACGGTGTAATTCTGGAGATCGATGCTGGCGATGCCCGGGCGCGTGGCAAGGAACGCGGAGACCCGGTTCACGTCGAGGTAACCCAGCTGGATGAGGATCTCGACCGTCTTGCCGCCGCGGGACTGCTGGAGGTCGAGCGCTTCCTTGAGGTGATGCGGCTCGATCAGGCCCTCGTCGATGAGCATTCGCCCGATGCGTTTCGGTTCGCGTGATACGGCGCTGACGCCAGCCTGAATCGGCTTCATTTCCCCCGGATCCCCCGTGTCGGCCCTCGGGCCGAGTGTGTCTCGCGCGGCAGCCTCCCCCGAGATGCCGCGACGCCGGCGCGCGTGCGCACCGGCCGGAGGGAAGTATAACGCAGACCCGCGGCGAAAGCCCATTTGGGCCTGCGCGCGGGGTTTGCGGGGCTTAAATCGGCCAGTGCTTGATCAGGGGCAATTGGGTTCGTTCAGTTTGGCGATCGTGCCGAACAACGTCGCGTTGATTCGGCTGACCGGCGGGATGCCCGCCGGGTAGCGGAGGAAATTGACATGATTGTCCAGGTAGAGGACGTTCGAGCCGCCCGGCGCGTGGTTGAAGTCGGACGTGTCGGTCGCGACATGGTCGAACAGAATGTAGACATTGGACTGCGCCGCGGACGTCGCGCCGGGGTTGTTGATGTCGGTGATGAGGAACCGCTCGATGCCTTCTCGCAGTCGGAAGACGGTGTCGCCGTCGCCATTGCCGAGCATGGCCCCGCTTCCGGAAGGGTCGGCGAGATTGGGCACGTCGCGATCGAACGCGTCTCCGAAACACGCCGAGTCGGGTAACCGCGCCACGCACTCATTGAGCCAGCGGTTCGCTGCGTACTCGAACACCTGGATGCCCTGCGACGGGCCGGGGATGGACTGGAGTTCGGCCGGCGAAATGTCCGTGATCAACGCGGACAGGATCGTGGCGATGTCGGAGGTGCTGTCGGGGTGTTGCATGTCGCCGAGAAATTCGACGTGCGAATCGAGCTTGTCGAACATCCATCCGGTGTAGTTGTAACTCTCGTCGGCGGAGTTCATGACACCCATCTTCTGCCCGGCGCCGTAACACGGGTCCTCGACGCCGCCCGCGCACGGGACGCTGTGCGGCAGGTTGATGCAGTGGGACTCGGCCGCGTCGCGGATCTTGTTGTCGATGTCCGACGGGCAGACGAAGGCCTTGGGCTCGGAGAGGTATTCGGGATAGACGGCGGTGAGCTTCGGGGCGAGGTCCGTCATCAGATGCTGCGCGAGATCGAACGCGATGGCGCCGGTGGGGTCGGTCCACGCGAAGAACCCGATTGGCGGGAAGAGTTCGCCTTTGGATTCGTTCGCGTACATTTTCAACGCGATGCCGACCTGCTTGATGTTGTTCTGGCACGACGCGCGGCGCGTCACTTCGCGTGCGCGGGCAAGCGCCGGAAGGAGGATGGCCGAGAGGATGCCAATGATGGCGATGACGACCAGGAGTTCGATGAGGGTGAAGCCGGTGTCGCGCTTGCGCATGGATGAGGTTCCCCGCTGGGTACGAAGCCAGAGCGGATTCGCACTGCGCGCAAACCCGCATCAAAGCTTACTTGGGAAACCGGCGAGGCGACAAACGATGGGGCTAACTCCAATGGATTGAATAGCTTAAGTGGTGGGCGAAAGGTACGTTCGCAGGACAAACAATTGCCCCCGGATCCCTAGACCCGGGGGCGAGAACAACTGGCTAAAGGGGTGAATTCTTGGTCAGTCGCCGAGACCGGCTTCCGCGACCAAACCAAACAAACTGGCGACGATCTCGATGACCGGAGCCTCGGTTGGGTAGCGCAAGAATGCCACGTGTCCGTCCAGGTACAGCACATTCGACCCGCCGGGGACATGGTTGAAGTCATCGGCTCGCGTCGCGAGCATGTCGAACATGATCGGGATCTCGCTCTGCGCCCTGGCGCTTGCGCCCGGGTTGTTGATATCGGTGATAAGGAATCGCTCGATACCTTCGCGAAGCCGGTGGACCGTGTCGCTATCGCCATTGCCTAGCGGCGCGCTCGTGGGTGCCGACGGGGGCGGGCCCATGTTGCCGACATCCTGGTCGAATGCCTCGTTGAAGCAATCGGTGGCAGGAAGCAAGGCGATGCAGTCGTTCAACCAGCGATTGGCCGAGCGTTCGAAGACCTGGACGCCCTGCGACGGTCCAACGAGCGCCTGGATTTGTGCCAAGGTGAGCGAATCGACCAACGTGTCGAGTATGGTCGCGAGGTCCGTTGTGCTGTCCGGATGCTGGACCGTTCCCAGTGGTTCGGGGAACACGTCAAGTTTGTCGAACACCCACGCGACATACACGTAGCTATCGTCGGTCGCGTTCATGGTACCCATCTCCGCGCCGCCGCCGAACACGGAATCCGGCAGGCCGCCGGGACAGGGCACGCTGT
>CAYUZD010000349.1:0-3736 GCA_964449475.1 uncultured Nitrospirales bacterium | reverse complement strand
GCGTTTGACGGCCGGATCATCATCGGTGTGGCTGGCGGCGAGTACGGCATCCGCGGGTTCCTGAAATCGTTCGACGCGGAGACCGGCGAACTCGAATGGACGTGGTACACGATCCCGTCGCCGGACGACGGCGGCTGGCTCGGGACGTGGCAGGAGACCGCGCCGGGGCTCGGGCTGAGCCTCAATCGCGACATCGCGGCGGAGAAGGCCGCGGTGGAGGAGCATGCCGACGCGTGGACGCGGGGCGGCGTGCCGATTTGGACGACGCCGTCGCTCGATCCGGATCGCCGGCTCGTCTATGTGACAACGGGCAATCCGGGGCCGGACTATGACGGCACGGTGCGGCCGGGCGACAACCTTTGGGGCGACGCGATCTGCGCTATCCGGGTGGACAACGGTTCGCTCGCGTGGGGGTTTCAGTACGTCCCGCACGACATCTGGGACTACGACGGCGGGACGCCGCCGATCCTGTTCGACTTCGAGCACGACGGCAAGACGACGCCCGCAGTGGCGCTGTTCACGAAGATCGGGTACCTGTACGTGTTGAATCGCGAGACGGGCGAGCTGCTCAAGGTCTCGGATCCGTACGTGCCACAGGCAAACTTCCTCGCGCCGTTGACGGAGGACGGCATCGTGATCGCGCCGGGCAGCGCCGGCGGCACGAACTGGTCGCCCGCGGCGTACAGCCCGGCGACGCGGCTCGCGTATTCAGCGAGCATGCACTGGCCGATGCTGATGACGACGCGGCCCGGCGCGGAGTTCCGGCTCGGCGCGTCGTACCAGAGCGGCAACGCGTCGTTCGGCGGGATCGAGGGCGTGAAGACGTGGGGCATGGTGAACGCGATCGATCCGGCAACGGGCAAGGTCGCGTGGGAAACGAAGACCGAGATGCCGTTGTTCGGCGGCGTGATCGTCACGGCGGGCGGGCTGGTGTTCGCGGGTCAGTCGAACAATAGCTTCGACGCGTGGGACGCGGACACGGGCGCGCACCTGTGGAGTTTCGAGACCGATGCCGGGTGCAACGCCGCGCCGATGACATATCAACTCGACGGCAAGCAATTTGTCGCGGTGGCCTGCGGCGGCAGCCGCTACCTGCGTCGCGATCGCGACAATCCCGCGCCCGCGGACGCGATCCTGGCGTTCGCGTTGCCGTGACGCTCGCAATGCGGACGCTCCGGCGTTAGAATAGGCGCGGGCAGCGGAGTTCCCGTTGGTGGAACTAGCGAGAGATGGCGCATGGGGGCGTGTGTCCGGCTGGGAGGGGTGCCGGAACGCGCGGCTGACTACGGCTCGTACTGCTTGTAAACGGCCATCTTTCGGCGACAGGAAGGGTTTTTCTCATCATGCACAACGCGAGTGTTGCGTATTTTTCGATGGAGATCGCGCTCGAGGATCGCATTCCGACGTATTCGGGCGGGCTGGGCGTGCTGGCGGGCGACACGATTCTGTCGGCGGCGGACCTGCGGTTGCCGATGGCGGCCGTGACGCTCGTGCACCGCAAGGGGTACTTCACCCAGCGGCTCGATAAGTCCGGCCGTCAGACTGAAGAACCCGTGAAATGGAACGTCGAGGAATTCCTCGAACCGCTGCCGCAGCGGGCGTGGGTCGAGATCGAGGGGAAACGCGTCTCGATCCGCGCGTGGCGGTATCCCGTGCGCGGCCACGACGGCCACGTGGTGCCGGTGTACCTGCTCGACACGGACCTGCCGGAGAACAGCGCGTACCACCGGACGCTGACGGACTCGCTGTACGGCGGCGACGAGCGGTACCGGCTGTGCCAGGAGACGCTGCTGGGGATCGGCGGCGTGCGGATGTTGCGCGCGCTCGGCTACCGGGAGATCGAGCGGTTCCACATGAACGAGGGCCACTCTGCGCTGCTGACGCTCGAGTTGTTGCAGGAGCGCTGCGAGGACCTCAACCTCGCGTGCATGACCGAGGACAACGTCGCGGAGGTGCGGGAACAGTGCGTGTTCACGACGCACACGCCGGTCGCCGCGGGCCACGACAAGTTTCCGCTGGAATTAGTGGAAGCGGTGACGGGGATCTCGCGTGACTTCCTCGCGAACAATCGCGATTTCTGCCTGAACGGCGAACTGAACCTGACGTATCTCGCGCTGAGCCTGAGCCGCTACGTGAACGGCGTGGCGCGCCGGCACGGCGAGGTGTCGCGGCTGATGTTCGCGGGGTACAAGATCCACGCGATTACGAACGGCGTGCACGCGGGCCGGTGGGTATCGCCGCCGGTTGCCGCGGTGCTCGACAAGTACATCCCGGAATGGCGCGAAGACAATTTCTCGCTGCGATCGGCGTTGATGATCCCGCGCGAGGAGGTCTGGGGCGCGCATCAGGAGGCGAAACGGGCCTTCCTGGAGCGCGTGGAGGATCAGACCGGCGTGGAGATGGACCTCGACGTGCTGACGCTCGGGTTCGCCCGGCGTGCGACGGCGTATAAGCGCGGCGGATTGCTGATTTCGGACCTGGGCCAGTTGAAGTCGATTGCGAAGAACGTCGGCGCGATCCAAATCGTGTATGCCGGCAAGGCGCACCCGCGCGACACGGCGGGCAAGGAGATCATCCGCGAGGTGTACAAGGCGCGGGAGACGTTGGGCGATGCGGTAAAGATCGTGTACCTGCCGAATTACGGCATGGCGACGGGCGCGGTGATGATGGCGGGGGTGGACGTGTGGGTGAATACGCCGCAGCCGCCGCTCGAGGCGTCCGGAACGAGCGGGATGAAGGCGGCGCTGAACGGCGTGCCAAGCCTGAGCATCCTCGACGGCTGGTGGATCGAGGGGCACCTCGAGGGGATCACGGGCTGGTCGATCGGTCTGCAGGTGCACGCCGACCACGAGTCCTCGGACAACGCGGCCGACGCGGCGTCGCTCTACGACAAGCTCGAGCGCGTCATCGTGCCGGCGTATTACCACGACCGCAACGGCTGGGTGGACGTGATGCGGCACGCGATGGCGTTGAACGGCTCTTTCTTCAACACGCAGCGGATGGTGCAGGAATACGTCGTGGACGCGTACTTCGCGTAAACGGCGGGAAGCAGCCTACGCTTTCGGCGCGAGGTTGACGGTGACGGCGATGCCGTGCCGGATGTTGAGCTTGGTGTCGGCGCGGTCGCCGTTGTACGCGATCTCGAGATAGCCGGAACTGCCGATGAGCGCGAGCGGTTTGCCGGCGGGCACGTCCGCGTACGATTCAGACAACGCGCCGACGGGAAAGTCGCCGGCAACGATCTTGGTGACGTGCGCGCCGTCCAGCAGCGAGCGGTGGATATTGGTCACGAGCGAACCGAAGCGGTTCACGTGAATGATCTGGCCGTGCACGAGCTTGTCGCCGCGCTTCTCGGCGCGGGGCAGGTCGAGGCGGGCGATTTTTTCGATCGGATCGCCCAGATCGCTGAGCGGTCCGCCGTGTGCGAGCTCCGCTGCGGCCGGCGCGAACACGTCGCGCGCGTAATACGTCTGGCCGCTCGAGGACGGCTTGAACCGAGGATTGGAGATTGCCCGCACTTCGGCAATGGGCAGTTGTTCGGCGAGCAGCGTCAACACGCCGTTGTCCGGACACACGACGAACTGGCCGCCGAGCGCCACGGCAATGGGACGCGCGCCCGAGGCCACGCCGACGAGATGGACGGTCCCCGCGGGGAAGTACGGCACGGCGCCCGCCATGAACAGGGCCGCCTCAGCCATGCCCTGGCGCGGCATCTGGTGGGTGAGATCGACGACGG
>CAYUZD010000348.1:0-3747 GCA_964449475.1 uncultured Nitrospirales bacterium | reverse complement strand
ATCGGGCGCAGATACGCGCGCACGACGCGCATGATCTCGTCGATGTCGTTCGGCACGGGCTTGCCCGTCGCCTTCGTGAAGATTTCCGCCACGTCCGACGCGGTCTTGTGCACCGAGGGAAACACGAGGTGGTACGGCTTCTCGTGCACCAGTTGGATAATGAGCTCGCCGAGGTCCGTCTCGACGACGCGGAGTCCCGCGCGTTCGAGCGGCTCGTTGAGTTCAATTTCTTCCGTCGTAAGCGACTTCGACTTCGCGATGAGTTTGGCGCCGCGTTTCTGCGCAAGCCCGAGTACATAGGCAATCGCCGACCCCGCGTCGTCCGCGAGGAACACGGTCACGCCGCGCGCCTTCGCCTTCTCGACGAACCGCGCGAGCAGCTCGTCCTGCTGATCGCGGCAGCGGTCCTTCGCCGCCTTTACGTCGTCGCGGAACGCTGCGCCCCCGGGCATCACCTCGATCCGCGCCGTGCGCTGGTTTCGGCCGCGTTCCATGCACCGGTAGAGCGAATCGCGGTGCTTCCGGCTACCGATGGCCTCGGCAATCCGGTCCTCGAGCGTCGCGCCGGGTTGGTCAGCCATGCGCGGCCCCCGCGTCCAGCGACTCGTCGAGGATGAGCACGTGCGCCTCCTCCGGGCCGTGCACGCCCAGCGTCAGCCGCAGCTCGATGTCGCCCGTGCGGCTCGGACCGGACAGAAAACTGATCACGCAATCGGTTGCGTTCTCATTCAGGAGGGCGCGCATGCGCGGGGCCGCGTCGAACAGGCCGGGCACAAACTCGCGCGCCGACACTACGCCGACGTGTACCCGCGGCAGGCCAGAGACGAGGCGCGTCGAATCGTTCCGGCTCACCTCGACGAGCGTGGCCGTCTCGGCAATGGCGAACTCGATGCCCGTCGCGCCGACGCCGGCCTGGTCGATCGCGTTCGGCAGCGTGGAGGAGTCGTAGGGCGGGCGCATGATCTCGACTGCGCCGGCGCGGTTGGTTTCGCGCAGCGCATCGTCGAGCGCGCGCGGCAATTGCGCCGTGGCGAGCCGCGACACGCCCTTCGCCGCGCACAGGCCGAGCAGCATCTCCGCCGCCTGCGGCCAGGTGGACGCGCGATGCACGTGCCCGCGCAGATTCGTGAACGCGCGCTCAAAGGTCTGGACCAATGCCGTGGACATGGAAGCCTTTCGGGGAGGAGTACCGCTTCAACGCGCGCGCATTTTAGCGAATGGCGGCGCGATTCTCTACCGCGGCGTGCGCGCGGCAGTTGCGCCGTTTTCGGCCTTCGTGCATACTGCCTTCACTGCCCCCAACGAGCGCCGTGGAGCGGGACAAATGCAGCTGGACACGACCCGATTCGGCCGGATGGACATTGCGGACGACGCGATCATCACCTTCACGCAGCCCATCATCGGGTTCCAGCAATTCCGCCGGTTCACGCTGCTGCCTGCGGACGACGAGAGCGGCCTGCGCTGGTTGCAGTCCACGGACGCGGGCGATCTCGCCTTCATCCTGATGGATCCGCGCATGGTGATGGCGGACTACAGGTTCTCGCTCGGCCGGCACGAGCTCGACGAACTGGCGGTGCAATCCGAGCGGGAGCTCAAGGCGTACACGCTGGTCGTGGTCCCCGGGGATGCGGTGCGAATCCGCACGAACCTCAAGGCGCCGATTCTCATCAATCCGGCGCAGCGGCTCGCCAAGCAGACCATTCTTGAAAACAGCGATTACCCTGTGCGGTTTGAACTCCGACAGGCACAGGCCGGGGCGGGATCGCCCCAGGAGGTGTCCCATGCTCGTTCTGACTCGTAGGGAAAACGAGAGCATCATGATCGGCGACGCGATCGAGGTGAAACTGCTCGACGTGAAGGACCACCAGGTCAAAATCGGCATCGCCGCTCCGAAGAACGTCGCCGTGCACCGCAAGGAGGTCTACCTCGCGATCCAGGCCGAGAACGAGCAGGCGTCGAACGCGCCGAAGGGGCAGGACCTGCCCAGGCTGATCCCCGGCTGACCGATGGAGATTTACCTCGACGGCGCGCGGCAGCTGACGTTGCAAGCCAATATCCCCACGGTCGGCGCCGCGCTGGTCGAGTTGAACGCGTGGTTGCAACGCAACGGCCGCGCGCTGCAGCGGATCTCGATCGACGGCCGCGACATTTCGGCCGACGAATTGACGCTCGAAATCGGCAACCTGCCGTCCGGCGGAGTGAATCGACTCGAGGTGACCTCCGCCCGCGTCGCCGATCTCGTGCTCGAGGCGCTTGACGAAGTCGAGAACGTGCTCCCCGAATTGCCCGTCGCGTGCCAGACGCTCGCGCAGATCCTCGCCGGCGAGAACCCCGCCGAAGGCCTCGATTCGCTCGATCAGGTGCTGGGCATCTGGGCGGCGCTCCGTGAGCGCCGGCATCAGATCGCGGACGCGCTTGGGCTCGAGCTGACCGCCATGTCCGTCTCGAATCGCTCGATCGCCGATCGGGACGCGTCCCTGGGCGAATTGCTCGGCCGGATCGACGCCGAGCGCGCGAAGAAGGATTTCACGGCGTTGTCTGACCTAATCGCGTACGACCTGTTCGAGTTTGCCGAGCAGGAGCCGGACGTGTTCTCGGCGCTGCGCGCAAAGTGCGCCGGCTGACTCCAGCTACCCCGCGAGTTTCCGCAGCAAATCTTCGGCGTGCGTCAGGCTCACCTTCGTTACGGAACCGTCGAGCAGCCGCGCGAGTTCCTCAATCCGCGACTTCGATTCGACGCGCACGACCTGCGTCGTCGTTGTCCCGCCCGAAATCGTTTTTGCGACGTGGAAATGGTACTGGCCGGCGGCCGCGATCTGCGCGAGGTGCGTGATGCACAGGACCTGGTGCGACGACGCGAGGTCGCGCAGGCGCTGCGCCACCCGCGTGGCCACTTGGCCGCCGATGCCCGCGTCGATCTCGTCGAAAATCAGCGTCGGCACGGCGTCGGACTGCGCGAACACGCTTTTCAGCGCGAGCATGATTCGCGAGATTTCGCCGCCGGAGGCGACGTGCCGCAGCGGCCTCGGCGGCTCACCGGGGTTCGCCGCGAGCAGGAATTCGACGTGGTCCATGCCCGACGCGCTGAGCGCCGCCTCGCCGATCTCCGTCTCGAGTCGCGCGCCCTCCATGCCTAAGTCTTGCAGCGACTTCGTCACCAGCTGATCGAGCCGCTTCGCCGCGGCCCGGCGCTTCTTTGTCAGTGTCGCGGCCTCCTCGCGGCACGCCGCTTCCAACGCTTCCAGTTTTGCGCGAAGTTCACCGAGGATCCGGTCGCGGTTCGCCAGTCTGTCGATGTCCGACTCAATGCGCGCGCGATACGCGAGGATTTCGTCGAGGGATTCGCCGTATTTCCGTTTCAAGTCGCGCAACTGCGCTAACCGGGTGTTAATCGCGTCAAGCTCCCGCGGGTCGAAGTCTTCCTGCTCGCCGAACGGCGCGAGGTCGTAGGCGACCGACTCGACCTCCGCGATGGCCGCGCGCAGGCGGTCCGACAGTCCCGCGAGGTCGCTGTGGTAGCCCGAAATCTGTTCCAGCGCGCCCAGCGCCGCCGACAAGGCTTGCACGGCGGCGTCGCCCGCGTCCGATTCGGTCAGCCGGCTCCGCGCCAGCGCGACGTTGGCCCAGATGCGCTCGCTGTTCGCGAGCAACGCGCGGCGATCCTTGAGTTCGCCGTCCTCGCCGGCGCGCAATTGCGCGCGATCGATTTCCTCCGCCTCGAACCGCAGGAAATCGAGCCGGCGCTGC
>CAYUZD010000347.1:0-3748 GCA_964449475.1 uncultured Nitrospirales bacterium | reverse complement strand
TTTTCGGAATCCCGAGGTAACCGATGCCACCGCCCGGTCCACCGATCGCGAACGGAGCTGACGCTTGCACAACAAATGCGAAGCCATCGGCGCCCGCGGGCCCACCGCCTACAATACGGAAACTAAAGCTAGTTTCGAATCCATCAGCTATCGGTTGTTGAGTGGCAAACCACGCCGAACCCGCTCGTGCCTGTGGCGCTCCGTTGGGTTCCGTTAAGCGTAGCGTGTTGTTAAACTGCTGAGCTTTCCCAGAAAGATTCAGATTGGTCGTATTTGCAAAGTCCGCAAACTCGAATGACACAATCGAGGCCTTTGCAGTCACGGCAAACCACATACATGACGCGAGAATGATTTTCTGACTCGCAACGGCGCAACGCACGATCGACTCTCCAATCTCAGTGTACAGGGCGAGCTATTGTCAGTGATTCAAGCGCAAAGGGAAAAATTTGTTTGCTTATCTCTTAGGCTAATTAATATCGAACGTGCAACGCGATAGCGTTGCACTTCGAGGTTGAATCCGCACGTCTTGACTAGAGCGCCGAAACTCGACCCGGCCCAATTCCCGCCGCAGAATTCTTAGGGCAACACCCCCGCATAGTCTATAGAGGGTAATTTGGGAGAAACTCCGATGCGTGAGATTACAGAATTGCGAGACAGACAGAATCAGTATCCCATCGCCTGGCCATCTCTACGCGAGTCGCTTGCGCCGTACAGGGTTCCCGTGGCGGCGTCACGAATTATGGCTTGCGCGCTGCCGAAACTCAGGAAGTTTCCAGGTTTGATTTCGTGGCCGAGCGCCGCAAGGGCGTCCGCGGTTTCTTTGGGCGTACCGTTTTCGAGGAAGACTTCCATGCCGCTGCCGTGGCGCCAGCGGGGGAAGTCCATCGCGGACTGGATGTTGAGGCCGTGGTCGATGTGCGCGGCGAGGAACTGGACGTGGCCCTGCGGCTGCATGTCGCCGCCCATGAGGCCGTAGCTCATGTACAACTGGCCGTCCTTGGTGACCATGCCGGGGATGATGGTGTGGTACGGCCGCACGCCCGGCTTGTACTCGTTGAAATGGCCCTTCTCGAGCGTGAAGCCTTCGCCACGGTTCTGCAGGATGATGCCGGTTTCGCCGCCCGTCTTGCCGGAGCCGAACGACGCGTACAACGAGTTGATGAACGAGCACGCGTTGCCGTCGCGATCGACCGCCGTCATGTAAGCCGTGTCGCTCTTCACCGGCACGCCCGGCTCGGGGAACGGCATCGCCTTTTTGGGGTCGATCAGTTTGCGGCGCGTGGCCGCGTAGTCCTTGGAGAGCAGTCCGGCCGTCGGAATCTCGCCGCGCGCGGGGTCGCCGAGATACTTGCCGAGGTCGGCAAAAGCGAGTTTCTTCGCCTCGATCATCACGTGCTGGCACTCGGGCGAGTTGAACGTCATCTTGCCGAGCTCGAACCCCTCGAGGATGTTCAGCATGCTCAGGACCGCCATGCCCTGGCCGTTCGGCGGGCACTGGTAGACGTCGTAACCGCGGTACTTCGTCGAGACCGGCTCGACCCACTCGCCCCTGTGGGCGGCGAAGTCGGCCTCGGTCAGCCAGCCGCCGGACGCCGCCGCGTAGCGCGCAATCTCGGCCGCGATCGGCCCCTTGTAGAACGCGTCGCGCCCGCCCTCGGCGATCTTCCGCAGCGACGCCGCGAGCGCGGGGTGCTTGAAGATCTCGCCGGTCTTCGGCGCGCGGCCGTCGGCGTTGAGCCAGAACTTCGGCGACACCTCGTCCTTCTTGAGTTTGCCCAGTTGCGTGGACCACATGGTCGCGACGATCTCGGTCACGCCGTACCCGTTCTCAGCGTGATAGATTGCGGGTTCGAGCACTTTTGCGAGCGGCAGCTTGCCGAAGCGTTCGATGCCCTGCGCATACGCGTCCACTGCGCCGGGCACCGTGACCGATTCCCACGACGCGCCCTCGATGCGCTGCACTTCCTTCTTCTCGAAGTACTCGCGCGTCAGGCCGGCGGGGGAGCGGCCGCTGCCGTTGAACGCGTAGACCTTGCCGGACTTGGCCTCGTAATAGAGGAACCACGCGTCGCCGCCGATCCCGATCGACATCGGTTCGACGACGCCCAGCGTCGTCGCCATCGCGACGGCCGCGTCCATGGCCGACCCGCCCGCGCGCAGCATGTCCAGCCCCGCGAGCGACGCGAGCGGATGCGAACTCGCCACCATCCCGTTCCGCGCGATGACCATCGACCGCGTCTGGCGATGCGCGTCGTAAAGGACGGGCTTGGCCGGTTCCGGCGCGGACGGTTCGTCCTGGGCAACGGTGCGCGCAGACATCAGTAGGGAGAGCTGTAGGGCCAGCAGGGCCGTTGCGACGCGCATGAAGGTTCCTCCCGGTGCATGGTCGGCGCAGTATGCCACGTGCGCAAGTTGCGGCGGATACGGCGCGATTGAGAAGTTTACAGGGGATGTGTTAATACGTATACAATTAATTCAGTCGCGAAATCGGGAGATCCGTTCCAACATGTCGCTCAAGACCGAACTGGGCATGCGCAAGGGGTTCGAGAACCCCGCGCACGAGGCCCTGTTAAGCATTTATTACAGCGCCGCGCGGATCCGCAAGAAGGCGGGGGACTTTTTCCGCACCTACGACCTGACCGACGTGCAGTACAACGTGCTTTCGCTGCTCAAGCACCAGAGCGGCGACACGGGCGGCCTGACGCAGGTCGAACTCAGCCGCATGATGCTCGTGAATCGCGCGAACATCACGACGCTCATCGACCGGATGGAGAAGGCGGGCCTCGTCGCGCGCAAACCTGTTCCGGACGACCGGCGCTACAACGTGATTGCGTTGACGCAGCACGGACTGGACATGTACCAGAAGGTGACGGGCACTTACCGCAAGAAGGTGAACGAGATTATGGGGGTGCTGGAGGCCGACGAACTCGAGGCGCTTCGCAGCATTCTCGAGAAGGTCCGGCTGAACCTGGACAAGATCAGGCGGGATTAGCGCGATCGCGCGAATCGCAGGCCTGCGGCGGACGAGATCCTTCGCTCCGCTCAGGATGACGGCCTTGAATTAGCGGCGGCGTTTTCCACCGCGTTTGACGACGCGCTGGGTAGTGCCCCGGCGGCGCACAGAGGCGTCCCCGCCCGCGCCGTTCCCCTTGAACACGGAGAGCACGCGCGGCGCGCCTTCGTACTCCGCACGCGGGATGTTGATGCTGAGCGCCTTTTCGATCGCGCCGAGCGCCTGCCACTCGCCGGGCGTGACGAAGGTGATTGCGTCGCCTTCCTTCTGCGCCCGCGCGGTGCGGCCGATCCGGTGGACGTAGTCCTCGGGATTGAGTGGGATGTCGTAGTTGAAGACGTGGGTCACGTCCTCGATGTCGAGCCCCCGCGCGGCGACGTCGGTCGCGACGAGAATCTCGTATTTGCCCTCGCGGAACCCGTTCAGCGCCTGCGTACGCTGGCCCTGCGACCGGTCGCCGTGCAGCTCCGCGATCTTGTATCCCTTCTTCTGGAGCGTGTGACTGAGCATTTCGGTCGCCGCCTTGGTCCGCAGAAATACCAGCGTCGGGCCGGGTTCTTCTTCTTCCAGGAGTTGCAGGAGCAGTTTCGTTTTGTTGCCCTGTTCGACGGGATAAAGGAGTTGCCGAACCGTCTCGACCGGCTTGGACACGCCGCCGATCGTGATGCGCTCCGGCTCGAACATCATGCGCGCCGCGAGCCGCGCGATCGGATCGGGGAACGTCGCGGAGAACAT
>CAYUZD010000346.1:0-3751 GCA_964449475.1 uncultured Nitrospirales bacterium | reverse complement strand
CGCGCCGCGGTGAACGCCGCGCGGAACACCGCCTCGTGGTCCTGGTTGTAGGACGACACCGGGATCGCGACCATCGTCGGCTTCAGGCGGTCATACGCGAGCTTGCTGTCCTGTTCGATTTTTTGGATGAGGTCGCGTCGCGGGATCGCGTCCAGACGCAAGTGCGACTGCGCATCACGGTACAGCACGTCGTAATCGTCCACCTTGAGATACTGCATCACCTCGATGAACTCACGTTCGCGCATGCCCGCGGTGACGACCTCGCTCTTGCCGTCGTAGTGCTTGAGATCCCCGACGGAACACACCATGACGTACGCCTCGCCGCCGAGATCCTTGATGCGCGCGATCGTGCCCGCGCACCCGAACGATTCGTCGTCCGCGTGCGGTGAGATCACCAGCAGCCGCTGTTTCGCCAGGAATTCATCGCCGGGTGTCAATCTGCTTCGCCTCAATCAGTTCTTCGTACAGCGTTTCTATGCGCATGACCATCGATTCCAGGCTAAACGCCGGCACCACATGCGCCCGGCCGGCCGCCCCCATCGCCCGCGCCCGGTCCGGATCGCGTTCGAGCGCCAGCACCGCGTCCGTGATCGCCTGCGGATTGCGCGGCGGAACGAGCAGCCCCGTCTCGCCGTTCCGCACGACCTCCGGAATGCCCCCGACCCGCGACGCGACCACGGGCGTGCCCGCTGCGCCGGCCTCGAGGATCACGCGGCCCATGCCCTCGTTCAGCGAAGGGACGACCAGCGCATCAAACGCCGCCATCAAATCCGGCACGTCCCCGCGCAGTCCCAGAAACGTCATCCGGCCGTTCAGCGCGCCCCGTTGCCGCCGGATCTCGGCCGCCTGCGATCCGTCGCCCGCGTGAACGAACCGCGCGCGCGGCGCCTCCGCCGCGATGCGCTGCGATGCAGCCATAAAATACGTAAAGCCCTTCACGGGTTCAAGGCGTCCGACCGCGCCGACCACGAAATCGTCCGCGGCCACGCCGAGTTTCGCACGTGTCTCGGCGCGACGCCGGCGCGCGTCGTCGTAAGGCGTCAGATCGATCCCGCTGAAGATGTGCACGAACTGATCGCGGCGGCCGATGCCCTGCGCGAGATGCTCGTCGATGCCGCCGGGCGTCAGTTCGATGATGCGATCGGTCCACGCGGCGGCGCGCTTTTCGGCCTCGACGAACACGCGCGTCTTCCAGCGCGAGAAGTAACCGTCGAACACGTTCCCATGCGGCGTGTGCACGACGGCGGGGACCTCGGCGATCCGCGCGGCCGCTCGGCCGAGTATCCCGGCCTTGGACGTGTGCGTATGCACGATGTGCGGCCGATCGCGGCGGAAGCGGCGCACGAGCCGCGCCACGGTGAGCGCGTCCTCCGCGGGCGAGATCGGGCGGACGAGATTCGGCTCGCGCTGAATCTCGATGCCCGCGCCGCGCACCGCGTCCTCTATGCTCCCTTCATCGCCGAACGTCGGGCCGCTGATGAGCGACGATTCGAACCGCGCGCGGTTCGAGAGGCGGACCGTATGAAACGTGTTTTCCTGCGCGCCGCCCTTGCACAGGCGCGTGATGACGTGCGCGACCCGGACGCGGCTCATGCGCAGCGTCCGGCGGTGCCCGACCGCCGCTCGACAGCGTCCATCATGCGCCGGGTGAACGCGCTCCAGTTGATCTCTCGCGCGACCCGATCGCGTCCCGCGTCGCCGAGTCGGCGCGCGAGCGCCGGATCGTCCAGCAGGCGCAAGATCGCCTCGGCCGACGCCGCCGGATCGTTGGGTTCAACAAGAATTCCAGTCCGGCCGTCGAGTACGGCGTCGACGGTGCCGCCGGACCGACCGGCGACCACGGGTTTGCCGTACGCGCCCGCCTCGGCAAATACCAAGCCGAATCCTTCAACCTGCCCGCGCGATCCTTCGCCCGCGGGCAGCGCGAACACGTCGCACATCGAGTAGAGCGCGGCCAGGTCCTCATCGGTCAGCCGTCCGGGCAGCCGCACATGATCGCGCAGGCCCAATCGATCCACCGCGCGCTCGACTTCGCCCATCGCTGGTCCCCGGCCCGCGCACACGAGCATCGTGTCCGGGTGGCGCTCGATGATCTTCGGCAGCGCGCGCACCAACGTCGCATGCCCTTTCCGCGGCATCATGCGCCCCGCGGCGAATACGATCCGGTGCCCGTTGAGCGAGAGCCGCTGCTTGACGCGTTCGACGTCGACCGGCGCAACCTCACGCGCGGGCGGCGCGCCGGGCAGGATGGTTTCGATGCGATCCGCGTGGACGCCGAAGCGAACGAGTGCGTCGCGCGTGAACCCGCTGATCGCGACGACCACGTGCGCCCGATTGTATGCGGCGCGTAGCAGCGCGGCGGGCGGTGACCATGCGGCAAACTTCATGAATTCGAACGCATAACCGAACGCAACGTAGGGGACTTCGGATCGCCGCGCGGCCATCATGCCGATGACCCCGCCGTAGGCGATGTTGATTCCGAGGACCAAATCGCTCGCGTGCAGAAACCGCGCGGACACCGCCAGCATCGGGATGAACCGCAGCCAGCCCGTCCAGTATCCGCTGTAGCGGACAATCGAGTACGGCTCGGCGGCGTCGAACTCCGACATGCCACGGAAGCGTGGCGCGATGACGGTGACCTCGTGGCCCAGTTTCGTCAGCTCGCGCGCGACCTGAAGCGTCACGGTCGAGATTCCGCCCTCGATCGGCGGGAAGTCGGCGGTGGGGATCAGGATTCTCACGTGCGCTTGACGACGACGTGATCGCCCAGGACGAGCGCGTCGATCCCGGTGCCGAGAAAACACCGGATCGCGTCGTCCGGCGAATTCACGATCGGTTCACCCATGACGTTGAACGACGTATTGAGCACGATCGGCACGCCGTGGCGCTTCTCGAACTCACGGAGCAGCCGGTGGTAGCGCGGCTGCGTTCGCGCGGACACCGTCTGGACCCGCGCCGTGCCGTCGACGTGCGTGATGGCCGGCAGCCGGTCGCGCCACTCGGGCTTCACGGGGTGCACGAACAACATGAACGGCGAACGGCCGCAACCGTCGAAAAACTCGCCCGCGCGCTCCTCGGTACAGCTCGGCGCGAACGGCCGGAACGATTCGCGGTGTTTCACGACCGAATTCACGCGGTCCTTCATGTCCGCACGCGTTGGATTGGCCAGAATGCTGCGCGCGCCGAGCGCGCGCGGGCCGAACTCGGCCCGGTCCTGGAACCACCCGACGATGTTGCCATCCGCGATGAGCTCCGCGGCTCTGGACTCAAGGTCAGCTGGCGTCTCGAAAGTCTCGCCCGCGCGGTCCAGCGCCGCCCGAATCTCCAAATCTGAGAACCCCGGGCCCAGCCGCGCGTCCTCGAGCATGAACCCGCGCGGCGCGCCCGTGAGTTCATGGTGCAACTGCATCGCGCCGCCGATCGCAATGCCGTCATCCCCTGCGGCCGGCTGCACGTAGATCTCGTCGAACGGCCCCTCGCGCAGGAGCCGGCCGTTCATCGCGCAGTTCAGCGCGACGCCGCCCGCCATGCACAACCGGCGCTCGCCCGTCTCCTCGTGCAGCGCGCGCGCCATGCGCAGGACGGTGTCCTCGAGCACGCATTGCGCGGACGCCGCGACGTTCCGGTGGCGGTCCTCGAACGGGTCGTCCTCGCCGCGCGGCGGGCCGAACCTTTCGAGGAACTTCTTCGAGAAGTATCCCGCCCGCGATCCGGGGCGATACTGAAACGCCGTCCAGTCGAGATCGATCTG
>CAYUZD010000345.1:0-3755 GCA_964449475.1 uncultured Nitrospirales bacterium | reverse complement strand
ACGGCGTACACCTTCTGTTGCAGGACGGCGACGCGCGCCACCGGGGACTCCGTCAACACCTTGCCGTTGATCTCCTGAAGGAAGATAGAGTCGGCCACGGGTTTCCAGAGCCCGGGAGCCGGGTCTTCTGCATACGGGACGTTCGCGGCGAACAGCGTGAGCACGGCGGCAACACGAACTAGCATGGATTTCTCCTGGAAACTGATGCGGTTTGTCGCAACGATAGCACGCCGGCAGAGCGGCTGCTATATTCGGAGCCGGGAGGAACAATCCATGAGACCCATGACACGCCGGGAATGGATCGGCGCGACCGCGCTCGGCGCACTTGCGGCCAGCGCGGCGCGGGGCGAGCTGCAAAAATTACGCACCGACCGGCTGTCGTACCGGTTGAGTATCGCCGCCTATTCGCTCCGTCAGTACCTGCCGCAGGATGGCAAGCCGGGCCGGATGACGATGGAACAATTCTTCGAACATGCAACTCGTTGGGGCTTCGACGCTGTCGAGCCGACGTCCTACTATTTCCCTTCCACGGACCCGGAGTATCTGAACGGATTGAAGGCGAAGGCGCACAAGCTGGGTCTGCAGATTTCCGGCACGGCGATACGCAACGACTTTTGCCATCCTGACGCCAATCAGCGGGAGAAAGAAATCGAGCACGTCAAGAATTGGATCGGGATCGCGGCGCATCTTGGCGCGCCGGTGATTCGTGTCTTCGCGGGCAATGAACACGCGGGCCAAGGCGATAACGCGGCGCGCGCGATGGTGGTCGAGGGGCTGAAGGAGGTCTGTGACGACGCCGGCGCGCACGGCGTGTTTCTCGGCATCGAGAACCACGGCTATCTCACCGGATCGGCGGAGGAGCTTATCGACTTCGTGCAACAAGTGAACCATCCCTGGCTGGGGATCAACCTAGACAGCGGCAATTTCACCGCGGATCCCTACGGCAACATGGCCAAGGCCGCGCCGTACACCGTGAACGTCCAACTCAAAACGGACCTCGTCGCCTCGAACGGCTCGGGACGTGAGCCCGGTGATTTCCAGCGCATCTTCGAGATCCTGTACGACGCCGAATTCAAGGGATGCGTCGCGCTGGAATACGAAGCCACGATGGATCCGCTCGATGGCGGCGTGTTCGAGTTCTTGACGGCGGTCCGTAACGGCCTCGAGCGGGCGGCGCAGACACGGCCCCAAAAGCTCAACATCCACGACAACGAGTAGAGCGAGAGTCGTGTTCCTTACTGCAGATCCGCGAGGGTCTTCTCGAGAATCCGCGGGACGTACGTCTGATAGCGCGGCGGCGCCTCCGGAGCCTCGGCGGGCAACGCCAGGATGCGATCGAGAAACGGCCGCGCGATCTCGTCGAGATAGTCGATCGCATTCAGCGCATAAGCTGCGAGTGTGGCTTCGTTCCTCGCGGCGTCGGCATACAGAATGAGCACCTCCACCGCCGCCCGCACGTCGTCGGCCGACCCGAAGTGTGCCAATGCCTCGGCCGCGACGATTCGGACGACGGGCGCATCGTCCAAGAGCCGACCGCGAATGGCCGCCAGATTGGGAACGACCGCCTCTCTTCCGCGCATGAACAAACCGAGCGTGGCCCAGTAACGCACGGCCGCGTTCTCATCGTTCATGCGCGTTAGAAGCGCCTCCGCCTCGGCCGGTTCCAGGCAACCCGCGCGCCGCGCCGTATCGAGCACGCGCTCGATCGGGTACTGCGCGTCGTTCCGGCCGAGATCGTATGGCGTTTCGCCGGGCGGCAGCGCCCGCAGCAGCGGCTCGGGCGCGAAATCAACGTCGCGTATTTCCATCAGATGGCGATCCAGCGCTTCGATAAGCCGCTGAAGCGCGTCCGCGTGAACAGCGTCCTTTGCTAAATTTGACGTCTCGTCGGGATCCGCGGCGAGATCGTACAACTCTTCGGGGACTTTCGTCTGCCAGAAATACGATTGGATCGCGTTCAGCCTGCCGTCGCGATACATCTCATACCACACGCGAGTCGTGGCCGTTTCCATCTGGTACGCGAGATGTTGCCCATGCGGCAGATGCGGCATGTAGTTGCGGACATAGACGTAGCGGCCGTCGGTGGCGCACCGGACCAAGTCGATGCGCGCGTCCATGCGCCCGCGGCCGCCGAACAAATGGTCCACGGGAGATTCAATGAACGGCCCGGCGAACGCCTGCCCTTGCATGTGTTCCGGAGCGCGGATCCCGGCGAGGCTCAACACGGTCGGTCCGAAATCGACGAAACTGACCAAGCGATTGCTTACGCCCGACGTGGCGTAGTCCGGCGGTGCGAGATGCTTGTACTTCTCCGGGAAATACACGATCAACGGCACGCGGAGTCCGGAATCCATGGCGGCGCGCTTGTGACGCGGCATTCCGGAACCGTGATCGCCAAAGTAGAAGACGATTGTGTTATCGGCCTGTCCCGCGTCGTCGAGTTCGCGAAGCCGTTCGCCCAACTCCGCGTCCATCAGCGTGAGGTTGTCGTAGTACCGCGCCCAATCCGCGCGGACCTCGGGCGTGTCCGGATGGTACGGTGGGACGCGGACGCCCGCCGGGTCGTGGATCAGCGGCCGCTTCGCACGCAGTTGAGATTCATGCGACACGCCGGAATTGAACACGGCGAAGAACGGTTGATCTGCGGCGCGATTCCGCCAGTGCGCTCGGCCGGACGACGCATCCCACGGCTCGCTCGGCGACTCCAGGTTGTAATCCTCTTTCGCGTTGTTCGTGCAGTAGTAGCCCGCCTCGCGAAGGTACTCGGGGAAAAACCGCACGCTGTCCGGCAAGGGGACGAAGCTGCGCATGTGTTCCGATCCGGTCGAGGAAGGGTACATGCCCGTGATGAGCGCGGTACGCGCCGGGGCGCACACGGGCCAGTTCGACCACGCCATCCGGTATCGCATGCCGCGCGCGGCAAGCGCGTCGAGGTTCGGCGTCGTGGCGTAGGTGTCGCCGTAACACCCCAGATGAGGACCGTTGTCCTCGCTTGTGATCCACAGAATGTTCGGACGCTCCTGCGCGACGCCGGCGGAGCCAATCCCCGCAAGACACGCAAGAACCGCAATCGTCCTCATATTCCGCATTCGCTGCATTCTCCGATTCGTGCCGCACACACTATAATCCACGCTCCACCGGAATCGCGCTGGAGTCGAGGCCACCCGTGTCCACACGCAAGAGCACTACCGATCGCACACGTTGGGGAATCCTCGGCACAGGCTCTATCGCGCACCAGTTCGCGCGGGCGTTGAAGTCCTTGCCTGATGCGGAGATCGCGTCCGTCGGATCCAGAAGCCAGGCCGCGGCGGACGCGTTCGCGCGCGAATTCGGCATTCCGCGCGCGCACGGTTCGTATCCTGCGCTTGCGGCGGATCCCGGCGTCGATATCGTCTACATCGCCACGCCGCACGCGATGCACCGCGACAACAGCGTGCTCTGTCTCGAGAGGGGCAAGGCTGTGCTGTGCGAGAAGCCGTTCGCGATCAACCGAGCGCAGGCCGACGACGTAATCCGGCTCGCGCGCGCGAGGGGCCTGTTCATCATGGAGGCGATGTGGACGCGCTTCCTCCCCGCCATCCGGCAGGCGACCCGCTGGATCTCCGGAGGCGCGATCGGCGACGTACGGATGGTACAGGCCAGCTTCGGATTCCGTGACGACTCCCCCGCGCTGTTCGATCCGCGGCTCGGCGGCGGCAGCTTGCTGGACGTTGGCGTCTATCCGATCACGCTCGCGCATCTCGCGTTCGGATCGT
>CAYUZD010000344.1:0-3768 GCA_964449475.1 uncultured Nitrospirales bacterium | reverse complement strand
CCCATCGTGTCGCCGACGATCAGCGCCGACTTGCGGTAGGACCGGCTGCTGACCAGCCCGAGTTCCTGCATCGCGTAGAGGATGCGGCGATGCACCGGCTTGAGCCCGTCGCGAACGTCCGGCAGCGCGCGGCTCACGATGACGCTCATGGAATAATCCATGAACGACGTGCGCATCTCCTGTTCAATGCTGATCGGTACGATTTTTTCGTTCTCGGTGTACATAAACCCTCGTCAGCCCCGGCCGCGCGGATGCGCGGCGTTCCCATACACCCCTAAGCAGACCCCGCTTAGGGGTGGCACACGGTATCGTGTCAGATGTCCAGGTTTCGCACGTCCGCCGCGTGCGCCTGGATGAAGTCCTTGCGCGGTTCCACTTGGTCGCCCATCAGCAGCTCGAACATCCGGCTCGCGTTGGCTTCGTCCTCTGCGCTCACGCGCAGCATCGTCCGCTTGTCTGGATCCATCGTGGTTTCCTTGAGCTGGTCGGCGTTCATCTCGCCCAAGCCCTTGTACCGCTGGACGCTGACGCCCTTTTCGCCGAGCGCGCTCAGGTGTTTGTGCAGTTCGAGTACGTCGCCCGTCAGGAACGGCTCCGCCGATCCCTCATCCTTGCCGGTCACGGTGAACGGAGGCTCGCCGGTGTGTTCCGTCGGGTCGCCGCGATCGAGCAGCACGGAAAACTCGTGACTCTTGAGGAACGCAAGATCGATCTGGCCGCCGCGCCGGACCGCCTTCGCGCCGCCGTTCCCGTTGCCATTCTCGTCGAGCGCGAGTTCTTCCTGGACGAGCGCGGTGTTCACCAGGTCGGCCTCTTCGCCGAAAATCTTCACGCGCTCGGACGACGTCAGCTTGTCCGGATCCTTGATTTTGTCCTTCGGGAGCTTAAGGCTTGCCTCTGTCATCGCCGGCTCGACGCCGTACACGCGGTATATCCGCTGCATCATGCGCTGGCGTTCGTGCGCGGCCTTGAACGCGCGCTTGAGTTCCTTGAGGCCCAGCTTCTTCGACTTCGCGCCCTTGCCGGCCATCACTTCGTAGGAATCGAGGACAGTCTCGAGCAGGAACTCCTCCTTCTCATCCTCGGAATTCATGTAGCGTGATTTCTTGCCCTTCTTCACGAGGTAGAGCGGCGGCTGCGCGATGTAGAGGTGGCCCGTGTGAATGAGTTGCGGCATCTGCCGGAAGAAGAACGTCAGCAACAGCGTGCGGATGTGCGCGCCGTCCACGTCCGCGTCCGTCATGATGATGACTTTGTTGTACCGCAGGTTTTCGATGTTGAAGTCTTCCAGGCCGAACCCGCAACCGAGCGCCGTGATCAGCGCCTTGATCTCGTTGTTGTTCAGCATCTTGTCCACGCGGGCCTTCTCGATGTTCAGAATTTTCCCGCGAATCGGCAGGATGGCCTGGTAGCGCCGATCGCGCCCCTGTTTGGCCGATCCGCCCGCGCTGTCGCCCTCGACGATGAAGATCTCGCACAGCGCCGGGTCCTTCTCCGAGCAATCGGCGAGCTTGCCGGGCAACGACGATCCGCCGTCCAGCAGGCCCTTGCGCCGCGTGAGGTCGCGCGCCTTCCGCGCGGCCTCGCGCGCCATCGCGGCTTCGAGCGTTTTGTTGCAGATGCGGTTGCCGGTCGAGGGGTTTTCCTCGAAGTACGTCGTGAGGCCGTCGTACACAATCGAGTGCACAATGCCCTGTACTTCGCTGTTCCCCAGCTTCATCTTGGTCTGGCCTTCGAATTGCGGCTCGAGCACGCGGACGGACACGATGGCCGTCAGCCCTTCGCGCGCGTCGTCTCCGCTGATCGGCGACATGCCCTTCTTGAGCAGGTTGTTCTTCTTGACGTGCTCGTTCAGCGCCTTCGTGAGCGCCGACTTGAACCCGGTGAGGTGTGTGCCGCCTTCGTGAGTGTTGATATTGTTGACGAAGCTCGAGATCGTGTCCGAGTACGACGTCGTATATTGCAGTGCGATTTCGCACTCGACGTCGTCTTTCTTCGCCTCGAAGTAGATCGGCTTGCGGTGCAGCGGCTCGCGGTTCGTGTTCAGATAATCGACGTACTCGACGATCCCGCCCTTGTACTGCATGACGACGGGCTCGTTGTCGTTTCGCTCGTCCTCAAACGTGATCTTGAGGCCGCGGTTCAGGAACGCCAGCTCGCGCAGGCGGGTCAGCAACGTCTCGCCGTCGTACTTGAGGTCGCCGAAGATCTCGACGTCCGGCTTGAACGTGACGCGCGTGCCCGTGCCCTTGGCCTTGCCGCGCTTTTCGAGGTCGCCCTGCGGCACGCCGCGCTTGAACATCATCGCGTGCACCGCGCCGTCGCGCCGGACTTCCGCCTCGCACCATTCCGACAACGCGTTCACGCAGGAGACGCCGACGCCGTGCAGACCGCCGGAGACTTTGTAGGCGCCCTTCTCGAACTTGCCGCCGGCGTGCAGCACGGTCAGCACGACCTCGAGCGTCGACTTGTTTTTGAGCTTGGGGTCCTTCGTGTTCGTGAATTTCTCGACCGGGATGCCGCGGCCGTCGTCGGTGACCGACACGCTGTTGTCGACGTGGACCTTCACGTCGATCTTCGTGCAGAAGCCGGCCAACGCCTCGTCGATCGAGTTATCGACGACTTCGTAGACGAGGTGGTGCAGGCCGCGCGTGCCGGTGTCCCCGATGTACATCGCGGGCCGCTTGCGGACCGCCTGCAACCCCTCGAGAACCTGGATGGATTGTGAGCCGTAAGTTGTTTCAGCCACGAAACTTAACCCCGCTTAAACTGGCCGGATGGGCCACCCCTGGAAAGTAGCGATGAGTATAGCAATTTCGTTCTCGCCGAACAAAGCGAATCGCCCCGATTTTAGGGGCGAAACAGTCCATTTCAGGCCTCTTTCTGAGTGCTCGAAATTCCCTCGTCATCAGGAAGCGTCAGAAAGATTTCCTCGATGGGTTCTGTTGACAATAAACTATTGATTCTATCGAGAATCTCGTTTTTCTCGTAGGAAAATCTGTGCATCCAGACGGGGCTCACCGCGGCGACGGTCAGCACTCCACGCCGGAGCTTCATGGGCTGGCTACGTTTCGCGAGGATCGGTCCGGCGAGGTCTTCCCATCGCGCGAAGATTTGCGCGTGGTCGAGATGCACGCCGAGCTTCGAGTTCGCCTTGAGCGTCTCGAGGATTTCACTCAAGCGGACCGGATCGTCGTTATTGGGCACGTTCCGCTCCCGCCGCTTCAACGCGTAAGGCGCCATGATCGATCGTAAACTCGCTGACCGAACGGTTCGGCGGCGCAATCACGCGCGTCAAATCCGTCGTTGTGATGAAGCACTGGGCAGGCTCGGGGATCGCGTCGAACAAATGCCGGGCGCGTTGCGCGTCGAGTTCCGCGAGCACTTCATCGAGCAGCAGGATGGGATGCTCGCCGGTTCGGCGGTGGATCAGCGCCATCTCCGCCAACCGGATCGCCAGCGCGGCGGATTTCTGCTGCCCCTGCGACGCGTGACTGCGCGCGGGGGAGTCCGCCACGGCGACGTCGATCTCGTCGCGGTGCGGACCGTGCAGCGTCATCTTGCGCCGGATGTCGTTATTGCGTTTCGCGGCCAGCGTGTCCGCGATGCGGTCCCCGGCGCAATCCGGCAGGTACGCGAGTTGCAGCGACTCGCCGTCCGCGATCCGGGCGTACGCCTGCGCGGAGAGTTCGCTGAGTTCCGCCGCGAACCCCTTGCGCAACCGCACAAGCACGGCGCCTTCGCGCGCGAGCTGCGTGTCCCACACGT
>CAYUZD010000343.1:0-3773 GCA_964449475.1 uncultured Nitrospirales bacterium | reverse complement strand
TGGTCCTGCGCGTTCTGCCGCGACGGGTCGCCCTGGTACGAGTTCATCATCTGGATGTTGAGGTTGCGCTGCGAGTCGATGTCCATCACCACTTCCACGTCCGGCAGGATGCCGTGCTGGTCGATGGTCACGCCCGCCGGCGTGTAGTACAGCGCCGTCGTCAGCCGGAGCGCCGCGCCCTGCGGACGCGACAGCGGGATGATCGTCTGCACGCTGCCCTTGCCGAACGTCTTCTCGCCGATCACGATCGCGCGCTGGTGATACTGCAACGCGCCGGTCACGATCTCCGACGAACTCGCCGAGCCCTGGTTCACCAACAACACCACCGGCATCGTCTCCGGCAGCACCGGGTGCTTCTCCGTAAACAGCTCCATGTCTTCCGATGTCTTCCGGCCCTCTCCTTCACGTCCGCGGGTGGACACCACGAGCGAGTTTTTGGGCAGGAACAACTCGCTCATCTCCCGCGACGCGTTCAGCAACCCGCCCGGGTTCCACCGCAGGTCCAGCACCATCGCGCGCATGCCCTGTTTGAGCAGCGATTCGAGGTCCCGGCGCAGGTCTTCCGCTGTGTTCTTCTTGAAATCGCTGACGCGGACGTAGCCGATGCCGCCGTCCAGCAGCCGCGACTCGACGAGGCTCTGCAGCGGAATCGTGCCGCGCTCGACCTTGATCTCGAGTTCCTCGCGCTCCTCCGTCTCCGGAATCGCGCGGCTCACGTTCACCCGCACGCTCGTCCCACGCGGACCCTTGATCCGCGACGACACTTCCTGGAGCAAATCCATCTGCCCGGCGTCGGTCTCCGCAATCTCCTCAATCCCAACGCCTTCGACACCGACGATGTGGTCCCCCGCGCGAATGCCCGCCTTCGCCGCCGGGCCGTCCGGCACCGGGTACGAAATGACCACGGCGTTCGTCTCTTGGTCGAGCTGGATATGAACGCCGATGCCGTCGAACTGGCCCTCGGTGTCCTCCCGCATCGACTTGAAACCCTCGGCCGGGATGTAGCTGCTGTTCCGGTCGAGCGACCGCATAATGCCAATCAACGCGCCCTCGACCGCCTTGTCGAGGTCCGGATCGTACACGTAATTGTCGAGCACCTCGCCCAGCACCTGGCCGATCGGCTCGACCGCCTGGTACACCTCGCGGTCCTGCTGCTGCGCGAAGATGCGCGAGCTGAAGCCGTTCGTCAGAACGAGCGTCGCGCCGACGAGAAAGATAAACAGTGCGGTGAATTCGGCCTTGGTGCTACGCTTTCTCATGTACTGCCTCCGTGCGGCCCCGGTCCCCACGGCCGGACGCGCGCGTCAACGTAAACTATAGCAGAATCCGGGGTTAAATCAGTCCAATCGACCTATAAACATGCCTAACGCCGCTCGATATGCCCGCCTCTTCGCCGTCTTGGTAGCCTCTCCGCTCCTGATGGCCCCGCTCGCCCACGCCGCCGAACCCGTCCGCGCGCCCGGCGCCATGGTCGTCTGCGCCTCGCGCGAGGCCGCGCAGATCGGCGCGGACATCATGCGCCAGGGCGGCAATGCCTTTGACGCCGCGGCCGCCATAGGGTTTGCACTCGCCGTCACCTGGCCCGAGGCCGGCAACATCGGCGGCGGCGGGCTGATGCTCGCCGTGAAAGCCGGCGGCGACGTCGTCACGCTCGATTTTCGCGAGAAGGCCCCGCTGCTCGCCGATCGAGACATGTTTCTCGATACTTCCGGCAACGTCGTCGAAGGCCTCTCGCTACGGTCCGCCCTCGCCTCGGGTGTGCCGGGTTCCGTAGACGGCCTGCTGATGCTCTGGCGGGATCACGGCTCGGGAACCATCGAGTGGCAGCAGATTCTCGTCCCCGCCATCCAACTCGCCCAGGACGGTTTCCCCCTGAGCGAAGAACTCGCCGCGTCCTTCAACGAACGTCAGGATAAATTCGCCAAGGATCCCGGCGCGTCGAAAATCTTCATCCGCGCCGACGGCCGGCCCTGGGCCGCGGGCGATCGGTTTCACCAGCGCGACCTCGCGCAGACGCTCCAACGCATCGCGCGCGACGGCCGCGACGGGTTCTACGCCGGCGACACCGCCGATCTCATCGTCCAGCAACAGGCGGCCACCGGCGGCCGAATCTCCTACGAAGACCTCCGAGGCTATTCGTCGATCTATCGCCCGGCAGTGACCGGCGAGTTCCGCGGGCACACGATTGTCTCGATGGGCCCGCCCAGTTCCGGCGGCGTGCTCGTCGTGCAGATGCTCAACATGCTCGGCGAATTCCCGGTGGAGTCGATGACGCCCGGTTCCGCCGCCTACGTCCACCTGCTCACCGAAGTCCAGCGCCGCGCCTTCGCCGACCGCGCCGAACACCTCGGCGATTCCGACTTCTGGGATGTGCCCGTCGCGCGGCTCACGTCCACCACCTATGCGCATGAACGCGTGGCGGATATCGCCCTCGATCGCGCGACGCCCAGTACGCAGGTCCGCGCGGGTGCGGCCGCCGCCGAGTCGCCGAACACGACGCATTACAGCGTGGTGGACCCGAAAGGCAACGCCGTCGCCGTCACCGTTACGCTGAACGCGAGCTTCGGCTCGGGCATCGTGATCGACGGCGCGGGATTCCTGATGAACAACGAGATGGACGACTTCTCCGTGAAGCCCGGCGTGCCGAACCTCTACGGCGTCACCGGCGGCGACGCGAACGCCATCGAACCGGGCAAACGCATGCTCAGTTCGATGACGCCCACGATCGTGCTCAAGGACGGCCAGCCGTACCTCATCGCGGGCTCGCCGGGCGGCGCCACCATCATCACCACCGTGCTCCAAGTCATCCTCAACATCACGCTGCACGGCATGAATATCCAGGACGCCGTGAACGCCCCGCGCCACCACTCGCAGTGGTTCCCCGACTCCATCCTTGCCGAGCCCGGCGCAATCGGCGACGACGCGCGCACGGAACTCGAACGCATGGGACACGCCTTCGCCGAACCGAGAAAAATCGGTGCCGCGAACTGTATCCTCATCGACAACGGCACACGCCTCGGCGCCCCCGACCCACGCCGCCAAAGCGCCGCCGTAGGATTCTGATTTGTCGTTCAGTGGAGCCTGGATTAGTTTGTCATTGCGAGGAGCGGGGTGTGCGACGAAGCAATCTCGCCCGTCGCCATGCGTAGGGGCGGCCCCCTGTGGCCGCCCAATCGTGCAGCAACGTGACCTTCACCGCGGGCAACCACAGGGAGTTGCCCCTACACAACGAACGGCGAACCGACCAACCCCATGACCATCCCCAACTCCCCCAACCCCATCGACCTCTTCAAGATCTGGTACGCCGAATACCAAACCGCCGCCGCCAACGCCGGTGTCACCGAACCCACCGCCGTCACCCTCGCCACCGTCGATCCCGACGGCCAACCCTGGACCCGCGTCGTCCTCCTCAAAGGCGTCGACGACCGCGGCTTCACCGTCTTTACCAACACCCGCAGCAACAAAGGCCAGCATCTCGCCGCCAACCCCCGCGCCGCGCTCAACTTCTACTGGCCCCAGATCGGCAAACAGGTCCGCGTACTCGGCGTCGCCACACCCGTCACCCCCGCCGAAGCCGACGACTACTTTGCCTCCCGAGCGCGCGGCAGCCAACTCGGCGCCTGGGCCTCAAACCAGTCCGACCCGCTCCCGTCCCGAGACGAACTCGAACGCCGACTCCACGAAGCCGAAACTAAATTCGCCAACCAACCCGTCCCCCGCCCGCCCCACTGGTCCGGCTACCGCATCGAACCCACCCTCATCGAGTTCTGGCT
>CAYUZD010000342.1:0-3775 GCA_964449475.1 uncultured Nitrospirales bacterium | reverse complement strand
GCGCGGCCGCCGGGTGCGCGGGGACGATGCTCGACGATATCTGGACGCCGGAAGCCGACGAAGAATCGGGGCTGATGGCCCGGTCATATTCGGTCCGGTGCCGCTGCGGCAAGCAGATGCGCGTCAAGCCGAAGCACTTCGGCCGCATGTGCCGATGCACGCACTGCCGGTTCCCGATCTATGTGACGTATGAGAACGTCGATCCGCCGGTCGAGCCGGGTGATCGCCACGTCCCGAGAGTCTTCAAGGAAAACGAGGTCCCGGTCCATTGGCAGAAGGGCGATCTGCTGATGGAATTGTACGAAGTGCGCGACCTGCTTGGCGAGGGCGGGATGGGCGTGGTGTACCACGTGTACCACCGTGGATGGGGGAAACATCTTGCGGTGAAATCGCCGAGCGCGCGGCTGCTGGGCGACGACGAGTGGATTGCGCAGTTCGAGCACGAGTGCGAGACGTGGATCAATCTGCCGCCGCACCCGCACGTGATCGAGTGTTTCTATGTCCGCCGGCTGGGCGGCATCCCCAGGGTGTTCGTCGAGTACGTGAAAGGCCGCGACATCGGGCACCTCATCGACTCGAAGGCGCTGTACGCGGGCGGGCCCGAGGCGGCGATCAAGCGCATCCTCGACGTGGCGATCCAGTTCTGCTGGGGGCTGTACCACGCGCATTACCACGGCGTGATCCACCAGGACGTGAAGCCGGGGAACGTGATCATGTCCGAGGGCGATCTGTGCAAGGTGACGGACTTCGGCCTCGCGAAGGTGTGGGTGACCGACGAGACGCCGGGGTCGGACGGGTCGGGCGGGGGCAGCGGCGGCGACCGGATGCGGATCAAGGGCCTGAGCGGCGGCACGCCGACGTACCGGTCGCCGGACCACAAAGTATACGGCGAGGTGACGCACAAGACGGACGTGTGGAGTTGGGGCGTCTCGATGATCGAGATGTTCTCCGGCGACGTGTACTGGCGGCAGGGGAGCAAGGCGAAGAGCGTGCTCGACGACCTGCTCAAGTACGGATCGCGGTACGACGTGATTCCGAAGATGCCGGAACGGTTGCAGCGGTTGCTGTACCAGTGTTTCCAGGACAACCCCGACGACCGGCCGGCGAACATGAAGGTGATTGCGGACGAGATCCGCGAGATTTACAAGGAAGTGACCGGTCGCGGCTATCCCCGGCCCGAGCCGGCCGTGGGGGACATGAACATCGAGGTGATGAACAACCGGGCGGTGTCGCTGCTCGACCTCAACAAGATGGAAGAAGCGGAACTGCTCTGGGAGCAGGCTTTGGAGAGCGATCCGGCGCGAATCGAACCGGAGTACAACCGTCACTTGAACTTCTGGAAGCATGGGCACATCACCGACTCGCAGATGGTCGAATTGATGTATGAACTTTCCGACGAGCACAAGAACGAATGGATGCCGGCGTACCTGCTGGCGCGCGTGCTGATCGAGCGCGGGGACGCGGGGCTGGCGCTGAAGGTGCTCGAGAACGTGCGCCAGACGGACGAGAACAAGCGCGAGATCAATTTCGGTCTGGCGATGGCGCAAAATTACATGCCGCTGGACCGTAAACTGATCTGGGAATACGCGCCGGGGCAGATGAAGGTGACGGCGGTGGCCCTGTCGTTCGACGGTTGGCGCATCGCGACCGGCGGGCTGGACGGCCAGGCGCGGATCTGGGAGATGACGTCGCGGCAGTGCACGGCGGTGCTGAACGGGCACACAGACCGGGTGTACTCGATCGTAATGAGCGACGACGAGCGCCGCGCGTTGACCGCAAGCGCGGACCACACGCTACGGCTGTGGGATCCGATGATGGGGAAGTGCCTGCAGACGTTCACGGGACACCTGGGCGGAGTACGGTCGGGCGTGATGAGCAACGAAGGCGAGTTCGTGTTGTCCGGCAGCGACGACGGAAGCGCGATGCTGTGGAGCGTGGCGACGGGCAAGCGCGTGCGCGTGTACCAGGGACACCAGGGCGGCGTGAACCAGGTCGCGATGTCGCGCGACGGCCGATTCGTGTATACGGCGTCGAGCGACGGCACGTTGAAGAAGTGGGACGCGGCGACGGGGCGTTGCCTGCTCACGTTTGAAGGGAGCGAGGGCCGCGTGACGAGCCTTTCGCTCAGCGGCGACGGGGCGACGCTGCTCTCGGGGTCGGACGTGTTCATTTACGCGTGGGACACGGTGACCGGCCGGATGACGCAGAAGATCAAGGGACACACCAAAGAGATTTTTTCGGTGTGCCTGGGCGAGACGGGGCGGTTCGCAATCTCGGCGACCGGCATGGGGACCCTCAAAGTCTGGGACGTGGGGACGGGTCAGTGCCTGCGCAGTTTTCAGGGGCATGCGCCCGTCTCGTTAAGCCGGGACGGGCAATTCGCGATCTCGTGTGGGAAACAGGGAGAGTTCAAGGTGTTCGCGGTGCACATCGTGGACACGCCGTTTCCGTCGCAGTTCGTGCTGTGCAAGGGAAAGAAATAGTGCGGCGACTGTCGGCGATTGTTTGGCGAGTTCGGTCGTGTTAGGCTTTGTCGACACAATATCTTGTAGCTATACCTGATGGATACCCCATAAATGGCGTCTGATTCCAAGATACAGGGTTCCGTTATCGGGACCAAAATTGGGGGGTACCAGGTCGAAGCGCTGATTGGGCGCGGCGCGATGGGGTCGGTGTATCTGGCCCGGGACACGAAGCTGAAGCGGCATGTGGCGCTCAAGGTGCTGCTGGGATCGCTCGCGCGGACGCCGTCGATCGTCAAGCAATTTCGCCAGGAGGCGCAGGCGGCGGCGCCGTTGCATCACCCGAACATCGTGCGGATCTATTCGGCGGGTATGGACGAAGGCACGCCGTACATCGCGATGGAGTTCGTGGACGGCGAACCGCTGGATCGGTTCCTCGCGCGCAAGGGCAAGGTCACGTGGGACGTGGCGCTGCACGTGGGCGCGCAGATCGCCGCGGCGCTCGATTGCGCGCACCAGCACGGGGTCGTGCACCGCGATGTGAAGCCGTCGAACATTCTCGTGGACAAGCGCGGCGGCGTCCGGCTGACGGACTTCGGCATCGCGCGGATGCAGTCGGAGGGCGACGCGAGCAACGCGGGCGTCGTCGGTACGCCGCAGTACATGTCGCCGGAGCAGGTGACGGGGAAGGAAGCCGGGCCATCCAGCGATCTGTTCTCGCTGGGCGTGACGATGTACCAGATGATCGCGGGGGAGCTGCCCTTCCGCGGCGAATCGTCGATGGCGCTGGTGAAGAGCATCTGCGAGGACAGCCCGCCGCGGCTGAACCGGTTGATCTCGTCGGTGCCGGACGACGTGGCGCGCCTGGTCGCATACCTGATGGAGAAGGAACCGGCGGGCCGGCCGGCGAGCGCGAAGGTGGCGTACGGGCTGATCCACCGGCTGCAGAAACAGCGCGGGGTCGTCACGACGGTGGCCGACTCGATCACGGCGTTCCTGAAAGAAGAGATGGAAGCACGGCCGTTCAGCAGCCTTGAAAAACAGCAGGCGCAAGCACGCAGGAAGAGCCGTCGCGTACAGCGGAAATTGAGTCCGATGGGCCGCGCGCTTCGACTGGCGCCGCACGGGGCGGCGATTCTGGCGCTGGCCGTGGGCGCGTTTATGCTGGGGCCGCTGGCGGCGCGCCGTGCGCGGGCGGCATTGCCGGACCCGGCACGCGAAATTGGGCTCGCGGACGGCGGCCAGGTGATGCCGGGCGTGCGCCGCGTGATGCTGTACACCGACGGCTTCGAAGTGCGCGAGATGGCGTGGGC
>CAYUZD010000341.1:0-3781 GCA_964449475.1 uncultured Nitrospirales bacterium | reverse complement strand
TGAGCGTTGCGGAGAACATCTACCTCGGGCGCGCGCCGACGCGCGGTCGTGCGCCGTTCATCGATCACGCAAAACAGCGCGAGGACGCGCGGGCGTTGCTCCGCCGGCTCGGCCTCGCGATCGACCCGCGCAAGTCCGCCGCTGAGTGCAGCGTCGCCGAGCAGCAGATGGTCGAGATCGCGAAGGCGCTCGCACTCGACGCGCGCCTGCTCATCATGGATGAGCCCTCCGCGACGCTCACGGACACCGAACTTGCATCGTTGTTTGCCGTCATTCGCGAGCTGCGGGCGCGCGGCCTGGGAATCGTCTACATCTCGCACCGGCTCGAGGAAATTTTCGCACTCGGCGATCGCGTCACGGTCCTGCGCGACGGCAAGCGAGTGGACACCCGTGCCGTTGCCGAGGTCGATCGCGACGCGCTCATTCGCATGATGGTCGGCCGCGAACTCAAGGACGAATTTCCGAAAGTGAGCGTACCGCGCGGCGAGGTACGGTTGAAACTGGACGGCCTTTGCGGTGGCCGGTTCCACGACGTCTCGATCTCGCTGCACGCCGGCGAGATCGTCGGATTGACCGGCCTGGTCGGCTCGGGCCGCACCGAGGTCGCCCGCGCGATCTTCGGCGCTGACCGTGCGATCAGTGGCCACATGATGCTGGATGGCGCGGACTACCGGCCGCGATCGCCGCGCGACGCAATCGCCGCGGGCATCGGACTGCTCACCGAAGACCGCAAACGCCAAGGTCTCGTGCTCGGCATGAGCGTGCGCGAGAATGTATCGCTCGCAAACTTGCGCGGACTCCCCGGCCGGCCGTTGATCCGGCGGCGCGGAGAACGCGAGATCGCGAACGGCCATGTACGCGGTCTGCGCATCAAGACGCCGGGCATTGAACAGGCAGTCGTGCACCTCAGCGGCGGCAATCAGCAGAAGGTCGTACTCGCGAAGTGGCTCTTCACCGAGAGCCGCGTCCTGCTCTTCGACGAACCCACGCGCGGCATCGACGTCGGCGCGAAGGTCAGCATCTACGAGTTGATGAACCAGCTCGTCGCGAACGGTGCCGCCATCCTCATGATTTCGAGCGAACTCCCGGAAGTCCTCGGCATGTGCGACCGCATCCTCGTCATGCACGAAGGGCGAATCGCCGGTGAATTCCCTCGCGCGAGCGCCACGCAGGAAAAAATCATGCGCCTTGCCACTGGACAAGCTCCGCAGGCGGCCAACTGACCAGGAATTCCCTCGATTCCGCGCGAGGGTATTCGACAGGCTTCAAACGATTTACAGACTGCTTGAAGACCCTGCTCGTCTCGTCCGAATCTCTTGGCGCGTTCTGTGTCCTCCGTGTCTCTGTGTTGAGAACTCAGCGCTCACGCTTCGGACGCTTTCCCTTCCCGGTGCCCGCCGTGTTCAGCGCGACGGCGGCGCGTATCAACTCTTTCAACGCCTTCTCGTTGATCGTCTCGCCCTCGCGAATGTCGATCGCACGCCGGGTGTTGCCGTCGAGACTCGCGTTGAACAGACCCGCCGGATCCGGGAGCGACGCACCCCTCGCAAACGTCAGTTTCACGACGTTTTTGTACGTCTCACCCGTGCACACGATCCCGCCATGCGACCACACCGGCACGCCCGCGGGATTGGACGGCTTGCGCCACTTCACCTCCTCGACGGCTTTCGGATCTGCCTGCTGAATGATCTTGCGTACCCGATCAAGGGTCTCGCCCCGCCAATCGCTCACTCCCTTCTCCTCATGCTTCGCGCCAAGCTCCGGATTTTTCATAGTTTATGTCGAACGCTTCCGCGTAAGCATCCCGACCCATTCCGGGGTTCCGTCGCATCGTATTTGCATCCAGCGCGCAATGCAACGGGCGGGCGAAAGCGTCGCCTTCGCCCGCCCGGGATGGAGTTGGGTCTACCGCTGCGCCGGCTCGAACAGCTCCACCGGGTTGCCGTCGGGATCGTCAATCTGGATTTGCCGGCCGCCGGGCCCCACCTCGATCTCGTTCCGAAAGCGCACGCCGGCGTTCTTCAGTTCCTCGACGCGCGCCGGTAGGTCCTCGACCTGTAGCGCGATTCGGTTCCACCCGCCGGGTTCCTGCTTGCGCCCGTCGGGCATCGCCCGCGCACCGGAACTCTTCGGGCCACTGAGCCAGATGGTCAGGTTGCCGTTGGTCACGGCAGCGAACGCCGTCCCCGGCGGAATCCGTGTGTCCTCCGCGAAGCCCAGGCGTTCGGTGTAAAACTCGACCGATCGATCCACGTCCGTGACCTGATACCGTACTGCCGCAAATCTGAACATGGGTTCCAACTCCGCGTTCGGGTCCACAACAGCCGGACTCGCGCTCTCCTGCTCGTTCGCACTGCCGCCCAAGGCCAGCAGCGCCAAAAAACTTCCCGCCAACACAACGACTCTGTTCATCATCACGTCTCCTCGCGTTTCACGTTGCGACCCTCGATATGCATTCTGCGGATCGCGGATAGCGCCGTATTGGAAAAAATTGACCTGGACGGGTTGCGGCATGCCCTTGTGCTTGTCCAGGACGCTACCCGCGGCTTGATACGCGTCCGCTCAAGCCCATTCCCCGGGCAACCGGCTCGCCTGCTTCACCCACTTGGTGAACTGGGCCGCATCGATCGCCTCGTCCTCGTGGATGTCGAGATAGCGCACGTCCTTCTGCTTGGACGTACCGGGGGGCTCCGGCTCAAGCAACGCCCCGCGGAAGAAACACACCTTGACGTACTTCGTGAAGCAGTGAAAGCTCAGGAACCACCCGTGGTCCCCGATACCGTAGAACGGCGAGTTCCACTTCACCGCCTTGCGCACCCCGGGCACGGCCCGCACGATGAGCGCGTCTAGCCGGCGGCCCACGTCGCGTTTCCAGCCCGGCATCGCCGCGATGTACGCCTGTACGGGCGCGTCGCCATCCGCCTTCGCAATCTGAGGGTTGCCGCCTGAAAGTAGTTTCGGTTTCGCGGGCTTGCACGAGGGCGCTTTCGGATTTGCGGCACCACGCATGACGGGCTTCGCCGCAACGCGCCTGCCCATCGAATTTTCAACTGACTTCTTCCGCACCGAAGTCACTTCGGATTGATCAATGCCTGCACTTCCGGCGTGTTCAGATTGTCCTTGGTGATGATCGTCACGCCGGTGTCGATGCGCTTCTCTACGGGGCGGCCCTCGATCGCGTCGATCGCGGCCTTCACGCCGAGGTAGCCCATGTTGAACGGGTTCTGGACGATGAGCGCCTGAATCGTGCCACGTTCCAGCGCGTTGAGTTCCTCGCCGGACGCGTCGAATCCGACAATCTTGATCTGTCCCGCCTTGCCGGCGGCCTCGATCGCCTGCGCCGCGCCGACGGCCCCCGGCTCGCTCTCCGCGAAAATCCCCGCGAGGTTCGGGTGCGCCGTCATCATGTCCTCCGTGACGGACATCGCCTTGGCCGCGTCGCTGTCGCAATGCAGGATCGAGACGATCTTCATTCCGGGATAGTTCGCCGCGCCCTCCTTGAACCCCTGCTCCCGCATCTCGCTCGTGGCCGCGCCCGGCACGATCGGGATCACGCCCACGTCGCCGTTCCCGCCCAACAGCCGCGCGAGTTCGTCCGCGGCCATCCGCGCCGCGTTCACGTTGTCCGTCGCGATGAACGATAGCGGCCGGTCGGATTTCACGCCGGAATCGATCGTGATCACGGGAATTCCCGCGTCGAGCGCCTGGTGCACGACGTCCACGAGCGCGTTCTCGTCGCACGCCGCCATCACGATCGCGTCCACGCGCCGGCTGATCATGT
>CAYUZD010000340.1:0-3786 GCA_964449475.1 uncultured Nitrospirales bacterium | reverse complement strand
TGAGCGTGGCGAAGGGGATCGAGAACGAGACCCTGGAGCGCATGTCGCAGGTGATCCGCGCAGCGAGTCCGCGGGCGCCGATCGCGGTGTTGTCCGGGCCGAGCCACGCGGAGGAGGTGGGGAAGGACCTGCCGTGCAGTGTGTGCGTGGCGTCGGAGGATGCCGGGGCGGCGGAGGCGGTGCAGCGGGCGTTCATGGGGCCGGCGTTCCGCGTGTACACGACGCCGGACGTGGTGGGGGTCGAGTTGGGCGGATCGCTGAAAAACGTGATCGCGATCGCGGCGGGCGTGTGCGACGGGTTGCAACTGGGCGACAACGCTCGGGCGGCGCTGATCACGCGCGGGCTGGCGGAAATGTCGCGGCTGGGCGTGGCGATGGGCGCTGACGCGCTGACGTTTGCCGGATTGAGCGGGATGGGCGATTTGATCGCGACGTGCACGAGCGCGCACTCGCGCAACCATAGTGTCGGCGAGCGCATCGCGCGCGGGATGACGCCGGAAGAGGCGGTCGCGGCGTCGCCGATGGTGGCGGAGGGGGTGCGAACGGCGAAGTCGGTGCACGCGCTGGCGGCGAAGTATGGCGTGGAAATGCCGCTGTCCGAGCAGGTGTACCGGGTGTTATTCGAGAAGGCGGATCCGAAGCGCGCGATCACGGCGTTGATGGCGCGCGAGGCGCGGCCGGAGCAGGGGTAGATGCGCATCGCGCAGGCGGGGACGCCTGCGCCACTTGTGCTGCTGTAGCCGCGGGGCGATGGGTTGAGCGATCGGTTGATGAGATCCTTCGCAATGCTCAGGATGACACCACGATGGGATCTCGGTGGAATCGTGTTCTCTAGCGAATGGAGGCGGGATGTCGACGGCAATTCAGGATGCGATGCACATCAAGACATGTTTCGGGTGCGGCGCGGAGAATGCGCAGGGGCTGCGGATCAAGACGTTTTGGGACGGGGAGCTGGGCCGGTGCACGTTTCACCCGGAGCCGCATATGATGGCGGGCCCGCCGCAGTTTCTGAACGGCGGGATTGTGGCGACGCTGATCGACTGCCACGCGATCAGCACGGCGATTGCGTATCTGTATCAGCAGGAGGGACGCCCGCCGGGGAGTGAGCCGGGGGTGTGGTGCGTGACGGGGTCGATGCAGGTCGAGTACAAGCGGCCGACGCCGATCGACCGGCCGGCGGAGTTGACGGCGCGCGTGGCAAAGGTGGACGGGCGGAAGCTGACGGTGGAGGTGTCGCTCGAGTCGGAGGGGAGGGTGCGGGCGGAGGGTAGGGTTGTTGCGGTACGGGTGGAGCAGAGTTGGACGGGTGGTGGGCGCGCGTGACGCGACACTCGGACTGGAGAACACGGGTAAGCTGAACCCCGCTTACCCGTGGCACCCGGAAAACGAACAGGGATAAGCTGAACTTCGCTTACCCCTGCCACATGAATCGGGAAAGTTACTTGGCAGTTACGCCGTAGTGTTTGGCGGATTTGGCGCCCGAGCTGATCTGGCCCGGGGCTGGCTTCTTGGACTTATAGGGTTTCTGTTTGAACTTGACCGGGCGGATGAATATTACGACGTAGAGCAGCATGACGGCCACGCCGACTTCGAACCAAAAGAGCCATTGCGGGCTGTAGAGTTCGCGCTGCCAGAAATTGAGGTTGAGCGGCGTCGTGAACGGCACGAAACTCGGCGAGAGGTCTCCGTTGTAGTTCTTGAACGACGTCTCGCCGCGGAACCAGGAGAACGCGCGGGTGAGTCCGCCGATGAGCACGTGGGCGACGGCGCAGTAGAGCGCATACTCGACCGTGTGGTAGAGGACGGGCAAGGTGTACTTGCGGAAGACGACGATCAGCGGAATGAGGACGACGGCCGCGACGAAATAGGCGACGCCGTTCTCTTGCAGGTGCAGTGAAATGGCTTCGGTGTTCATGTCCCTTCTCCCCAAGGGTGGTCCATTCGGAGTGTACCACCGGGAAGTGCGAAAGAGGCAAATCGGTTTACGGATGAGCAGAATTCGCATTTTGATGAATCGGCCCGAAAATGGCGGTGATTTGCGCGATCCGGTTCTGCTATAGTCCGGGTTGTCTCGGCCGCGGAATCCATCGCGGCCCTTTTTTTGAGCCTGAACCCCCGAGGGCCGGGGTGTACTTGAGCCGGGTATAAGTGAAATGAGCGAAAAGCTTTACGTGTCGCGAGAGGGCCTGGACAAGATGAAGGCCGATCTGGCGCAGATGAACGTGGACCGGGTGCGGATCGCGGAGACGATCGAGCACGCGCGCGGGCTGGGTGATCTGAAGGAGAACGCGGAGTACCACTCGGCCAAGGAGGCGCAGGCGCACCTTCATGCGCGGATCCGCGACCTGGAGGACAAGCTGACGCGGTCGGTCGTGATCAACCATCATGAGCTGGATCACACGAAAGCGTTGGTGGGCGCGACGGTGCGGGTGCTAAACAAGAAGACGAAGAAGCAGACGACGTACACGCTGGTGAGTCCGGTGGAAGCGGACATGGCGAGCGGGAAGATCAGTACAAAGTCGCCGGTGGGCCAGGCACTGCTCGGCCATGAAGTGGGCGAGGTGGTCGTGGCGAATGTGCCGGCGGGCGCGATCGAGCTGGAGATACTGGAGATTTCCCGCTAGCCGGGTTGACGCGCCGGGCGGGCTGTGCGCGGCGGCGCGGCGAGGCAGGCGGGTGGCGCGGCGGTGGCCCATACGCGTTTCCGGGTCGGGGCACGTGTGGGCGGACGGGACTGAGTTGGGGTGCGATGCCGAAACGAACCGACATCAAACGGATCATGCTGATAGGTTCAGGGCCGATCGTGATCGGCCAGGCGTGCGAGTTCGACTACTCGGGCACGCAGGCGTGCAAGGCGCTGCGCGAAGAGGGGTACGAGGTCGTGCTGGTGAACAGCAACCCGGCGACGATCATGACGGATCCCGAGACGGCAGACCGGACATACATCGAACCGCTAACGGTCGAAGTATTGACGAAGATTCTGGAGCGCGAGCGGCCGGACGCGTTGTTGCCGACGGTGGGCGGGCAGACGGCGCTGAACCTCGCGGTGGCGCTGGCGAAGCAGGGCGTGCTCGAGCGGCTGGGCGTGGAGTTAATCGGCGCGCGTCTGCCGGCAATTGAGAAGGCCGAGGACCGCGGGCAGTTCCGTGAGGCGATGCAGCGGATCGGGCTGGACGTGCCGCGGAGCTACATCGCGCGGATCGACGACGACGCGGAATACCATGCGCTGGCGGAACGCGGGATTGTGCCGGCGGAGGCGATGGCGTTTGGCGAGACGCTGGGGTACCGGGCTGTGATCCGGCCGGCGTTCACGCTCGGCGGCACGGGCGCGGGGCTGGCGTTCAACAAGGTCGAGTTCGAGGCGGCGGTGCGAAACGGGCTGATGGCGAGCCCGGTGCGCGAGGTGCTGATCGAGGAATCGATCCTCGGATGGAAGGAATTCGAGCTCGAGGTGATGCGCGATCGCAACGACAACGTGGTGATCGTGTGCAGCATCGAGAACTTCGATCCGATGGGCGTGCACACGGGCGACAGCATCACGGTGGCGCCGGCGCAAACGCTGACGGACAAGGAATACCAGACGATGCGCGACGCCGCGATCGCGATCATCCGCGAGATCGGCGTGGACACCGGCGGGTCGAACATCCAGTTCGCGACGCACCCGCAGACCGGGCGGATGATCGTGATCGAGATGAACCCGCGCGTGTCGCGGAGTTCGGCGCTGGCGTCGAAGGCGACGGGTTTCCCGATCGCCAAGATCGCGGCGAAGCTGGCGGTGGGCTACAG
>CAYUZD010000339.1:0-3789 GCA_964449475.1 uncultured Nitrospirales bacterium | reverse complement strand
GGCCCCGTTCAATCCACGACTGGCGGACCGCGCGCAGAGCCAACGGCCCGAACTGCAGTACAGGTAGCCGGCCGTACATGCGGCGCAAGGCGCGCGCCGCTTCGCGCACATGTTCCATCGAGGTGGTCTCTGTTCCGTCCGGGCGGCGGTAGTAGCCTTGCGCATATTCGAGATAACGATCGCGCAGTTCGGCGACCGTGATTTCGCTGGGAGTCACCGCTTCGCGCCGCCCGGCCTGAAACCACTCCGCACTCTTGCGGCGGTAGGCTTCCTGGGTCTCCGGCGCGCCCCACGGCCCGAGGTAGTGCCGGACTTCGTTGAGTTCGACGAATCCCCGGCCGTTGCAGCGGCGCAGCGAGGGTACACGGGGTTTCTTGCGAGGGGACTTCTTGTTCGGCATCACGGCCTCCTGAGTGCCGAAACGGATAATTATCCGTTTGGCGGTTTCAGTTGTGACCGCACTGCCACCGTGGCAGTTATGCGCTAAGTGGCGCATTCAGTCGAACTTAAAACTGGCGTACCCGGAAGGATTCGAACCTCCGACCTCTTGGTCCGTAGCCAAGCGCTCTATCCAGCTGAGCTACGGGTACGCACTACGGAGAGCGAGGAGTGTAGCATGCGGCGGGCCGCTGCTCAACTTTGACGGGGCGTTTGCGCGCGGGGGCGTGCGCGAATACACTGGGCGCGGGTGCAACGCGGAGACGACGTGATGAGACCAGTGGGTTGTGTGTGGACGGCGGTCCTGGCGGTTGCCGTGGCGTTGCTGAGCCCGCATGGATCGCTGGCGGAGGACGTTGCGTTCGCGGACGATTTCGAGTCGGGGCTCGGGCAGTGGGAGATGACGGACGCGAAGGCGTGGGAGATCGTCGAGGAACCGGGCGGGAACCGCGTGCTGGGGCTGGTGCGGCCGAGCGAGTATTCGCCGCCGGTGCGGTCGCCGCTGAACCTCGCGCTGGTGAAGGACCGGACGTTCGCGAGTTTCGAGTTGACCGTGAAGATGAAGCAGACGGGTCGCGAGTACGGGCACCGGGATCTTTGCCTGTTCTTCGGGCATGTCGATTCGTCGCACTTCTACTACGTGCACCTCGCGTCGGTGGCGGACGAGCACGCGAATTCGATCTTTCTCGTGAACGGTTCGCCGCGCGCGACGATCGCGGAGACGCGCACGGACGGCACGAAGTGGGACGACGCGTATCACGCGGTCAAGGTCGTGCGGGACGCCGATTCGGGGCGGATCGAGGTGTACTTCGACGACATGACGAAGCCGGTGATGACGGCGACGGACAAGACGTTTGGCGCGGGGCGTGTGGGCGTGGGGTCGTTCGACGACGTGGGGCAGTTCGACGAGTTTCGGGTGGTGGACACGGGCAAGTAAGGGGAGCGGGCGTTGATACTTTCCGATCGGACCATCAAGGAATTGCTGCACAGCGGGGAACTGGGGCTGGAGCCGTTTGACCTGAGCCAGGTCGAGCCGGCGTCGGTCGATTTGCGGCTGGGCGATACGTTTCTGGAGCCGATCTCGACGAAGGGCGTGTGCTCGATGTCCGACGCGCCGGAGTACAAGGAGACGCGCGCGAAGGAGTTCATCATCCCGACGCGGGGGTTCGTGCTGGCGACGACGATGGAATTCATCCGGCTGCCGAACTACCTGACGGCGTTCGTCGAGGGGCGGAGTTCGGTCGGGCGGCTGGGACTGTTCATCCAGAACGCGGGTTGGGTGGATCCAGGATTCGAGGGCGCGATCACGCTCGAGTTGTACAATGCGAACAACGCGCCGATGAAGATCGAGGCGGGTCGGCGGATCTGTCAATTGGTGATCGCGAAGGCCGATCGCGTTGTTGAGCGGCCGTATCGCGGGAAGTACCAGGGACAGCGCGAAACCACGGGTTCGCGGATACATCTCGACACCGAAGTTGGGAAGATGAAGCCGGTGAGCTGATCCAGCGAGTCCGTGGCGATCGGTGCGCGAGATCCTTCGCTTTGCTCAGGATGACAGTGGTGTGGGGGTAGGGTGCTCGCGGCGTTGAGCGCCGGGCGCGCGAGATCCTTCGCTTTGCTCAGGATGACAGTGGTGTGGGGGTAAGGTGCTCGCGGCGTTGAGCGCCGGGTGCGCGAGATCCTTCGCTTTGCTCAGGATGACAGTGGTGTGGGGGTAGGGTGCTCGCGGCGTTGAGCGCCGGGTGTGCGAGATCCTTCGCTGTCGCTCAGGATGACGCGGTCAGGTCGGCTGATTACACCTCCTCCGGCAACAGCAGCGTGGCGCGCTCTTTTGCCGCGCAGATCGTGAGCGTGTCGCCGTCGGTGACGTCGATGAAGTCGGGGGCGCTGTCGTGCGCGAGCACGGCGGGGCCGCGCGTGATCCGGGCGCGGATCTCGGTCGATTCCGGCACGATCAGGTGGTTCGTGTGCTGGTTGGTGTACATGAACGCAACACCGATGCCGTTCCAGAATTCGCCTCGCGTGATCTGGTTGAAGTAGGCCGTGCTGCCGAACGGCGTGCAGACGACGAGTCCGTCGCCGATGATTTCCCCGTCCTTGCCCGCGGCGTAGGGCCGGCCATCGAACCAGATCCGGAACCGGACGGACGAGTTCACGCGGCCCATGTGCACGCTGAACTCGTTGATCGCGAGGATCTGTTCCGGATCGCGGCGGGCGGTGGCGAACTCGACGTTGCAGGCGATCTTGAGGTATTCGCGGCGGGCGAGCGTGCCACGGGCGAGCGCGTTGACGACGCTTTCCGCGGGCGCGTCGATGCAGCGTACGCCGCGGCGGCTGTTGCGAATGGGGACCTTGGGCACGCCGGGCCAGAGCCGCTCGGCGGCGAGCAGCGTACCGTCGCCGCCGAACGTGATGACGACGTCGGGATCCCTGTCGACGACGGCGAGCGCGGCGTGGCGCTCGACCATCGGCTGAATTTTCGCGGCCTCGCGGCCGTAGAGGACGACGTTCATAGGTGAGTTCGGTGAAGTCTCGATCACACGCCTAAGCGAACCCCGCTTAGGCGTGGCACACGAGGTTTCGTGAAGGATTGCACTCAGATTGTGCGGGATGCAAACCGGCGGGAGGCGGCGAAGGTGACGGTGACGATGATCATCAGGAGTACGGCATAGGCGAAAGCCGAGCCGAGACCGGGGCCGCGCCATTCCTGGTTGATGCGGATCGCGATGGGAAGGTTGGACGGCGTGTAGAGGAGGATGGTGGCGACGAATTCGCCCAGGCACGAGGCGAAGACGAGCGCGGTCGCGGCGACGATCGACGGCGCCATCAGCGGCACGACGATGCGGCGGAAGCACACGGCGGGCGTGGCGCCGAGGGTGCGCGCGGCCTCGATGAGGGTCGCGTCGAACCGGGCGACGGACGCGGCGGCCATGCGCGCCCACAGCGGCAAGAACCGGATGAAGTAGGCGAGGGGCAGGATAAGGACGGTGTTGTAGAGCGAGAGCCAGCGGTCGTTGAACGCCGTGATGAGGTTCATGGCCGTGACGGTGCCCGGCAACGCCCAAGGGATCATTACGAGGAAGGCGACGACGAGGTTACCGCGGCGAAGCCGGCCCATGAGATAGGCGGCCGGCATGCCGATCGCAAAACACGCCGCGGCGGCGACGAAGCTCATCCAGAGGCTGTTGCGGATCGGGCGGAACGCGGACGGGTCGCTGAAGATCGTAGCGTAGTTGTCGAGCGTGAACGTGTCGGGGACGAGCTCGGTCTGCCACGCCCGATGATCGGCGAACGAGAGAAACAGGATGTTGAGGTGCGGCGTGAGCAACAGGAGCATCGCGGCCCACGCGG
>CAYUZD010000338.1:0-3790 GCA_964449475.1 uncultured Nitrospirales bacterium | reverse complement strand
CGGTACAGGTTGACCGGGCCCGCGTAGACGTTTCGCTCGAACCGCTGCGACAACACCACCTGGAACACGTCCCCCGCGCGGATATACTCCTTCGCTTTCTCGACGTTTGCGCAGAACTCCGCGCGCGTGAAGTTTGACCGGATCGTCTCGTCCGGCGTGCCCAGCACGCGCTCCTCCGACACCGCCAGCGGCTGACGCAACCGCTCGGCCAGCGCGTCGATTTTGCGCACGGCGTCGGTATAGGCAGCCTCGGCGTCACCCGTGACGTGCGCGTTCGACACGATCGCCAGCCGGTTCCGGACGTGGTCGAAGATGACCATTGTGTCGGTGATGTAGAAATAGAGGTCCGGAAGGTTTAACGGGTCAGGGTTCTTGTCCGGCAACGCCTCGAAAAAGCGCACCGCGTCGTACGACATGTAACCAACCGCGCCGCCGTGGAACTCCGGCAGCCCCTCGACCGTCACAGGCCGATACGCGGACATCAGCTTCTTCAATTCGCCGAGCGGGTTGTCCGATTCGAACGTCTCGCTTGCGCCTCGCCGGAACAAGGTCACTTGTTCGCCGCGCGAGCGGAATACGACGGACGGGTCCGCGCCTAAAAACGAATACCGGCCGATCTTGTCGGCCTTCTCGACGCTCTCGAGCAGGAACGCGCGGTCGCGTCCCCGCGAGATCTTCAGGTAGGCGCTCACGGGCGTCTCAAGATCGGACACGAGTTCGCGGTATACCGGTACGAGCGCCCCCGGCGACGCGAGCCGCTTGAACTCGGCGAGGTCTGGATGCGTTACAGCCATGGGGCGCCTACGCCTTCGCCACGCCGTCGCCGGCGAGCGCCAATGCGCCATCCGGTCCGACGGTACGGTAGAAGCAGCTTGTCTCGTTCGTGTGGCAGGTCGGCCCCGCGGGACGACAGCGCAACAGCAGCGCGTCCGCATCGCAATCGGCGCGCATCTCGACGACGCTCAGCGTGTTCCCCGAGGTCTCGCCCTTGAGCCACAGTTCCTGCCGCGATCGCGACCAGAAACACACCAGTTTCTTCTGCAACGTGATTTCCAGCGATTCGCGGTTCATGTAGCCGACCATGAGCACCTGGCCGGTGTCGATGTCCTGAACGACCGCGGCCACGAGGCCGTCCCGGTCGGTCTTGAGTATGTCGAACAGATTCTTCACGTGCGCGTCTCCGTGGAGTAGGCGATTGTAGAGACTGGGTTAGGGCGGAAAAAAGGAGCCGGATCAGTACGCCGGGCGGCCCCGCCATCGATGCGGGTCCGCGGGCAGAGGGCGCGCTACCGAAGCATTCATGCCGCCACCATGGCGCCGGCCGGGCGAATCGCGACGCCGTGCGCCGCAAGGTATTCCTTCGCCTGCCGGATGGTGAATTCGCGGTAATGGAAAATCGATGCCGCCAGCGCAGCGTCGGCCCCGCCCTCGGCCAGCGCCTCGCGGAGGTGCTCCAGCGTGCCTGCGCCGCCGCTCGCGATGACCGGAATCCCCACCGCATCGGCCACGCGCCGCGTCATCGCGATGTCGTAGCCGCTCTTCGTGCCGTCCTGATCCATGCACGTGAGCAGGATCTCCCCCGCCCCGCGCTGCTCGACCTCGCGCGCCCACGCCACCGGTTCCAGCGCCGTCGCGCGTCCGCCGTCGCGTCCGCCGTGACTCTTGACGATGTACGAGCCGTCCGCCTGCTTCTTGGCGTCGATGGCGACGACGATGCATTGCGAACCGAAGCGGGCCGCCGCACGATTGACGAAATCCGGGTCCTGGATGGCGGGCGTGTTGATCGAGACCTTGTCAGCGCCGGCCGCGAGCAGCCGCCGGATGTCCTCGAGCGTCCGGATACCCCCGCCGACGCACAGCGGCATGAACACCTGCTCCGCCGTCTGCCGCACGACGTCCAGCATCGTGTCGCGGTTGTCCGTGGACGCCTGGATGTCTAGGAAGACGATCTCGTCCGCGCCTTCGGCGTCGTAACGACGCGCGACCTCGACCGGATCGCCCGCGTCGCGCAGGCCGAGAAACTGGACGCCCTTGACCACTCGTCCGTTGGCCACGTCGAGGCAGGGAATGATGCGCTTCGTCAACATGGCCGCATGGGCGTCAGGAGGCCTGCTGGGCCCCCTCGTCCGTTCGCGCGGGGACCGTGCCCGCGCCATCGTTCATGACCTTGGCGACGGCCGCGGCGTTCTCCGGGCCGCTCAGCAGCAAGGGCATCGGTTTCAGCGATTTCATGTTCAACCGGAACTTTCTCACCGTTAGCCGGACGTCGACTTCCTGCACGCCCAAAATCTTCTGCGCATGCAGCCGCAGAAACTCCTGGACGCGATCGGTGACTTGTCGGGCCTCGAGATCCGCGTCCTTGAGCAGGACCGCCTGCGCCAGGACCAGCACCCGCGACCGCGCCTCCGTCGGCTCGAGCCGGATCGCGATGTCCTTCACTTCCGGCAGCTTCTGCGCGACGCTCTCGAGCGTCCCTTCGACGTCCTCGAGCTCAATAGTCACTTCCCCATGCGCACCCAGATACGAGATGCTCCGCCGCTGCCGCCGGCCCCGGATGAACACGGAAACGAACACCAACAGGCCCAGAATGAGGATGATCGCGGCCGGAACCGCCCGGTAGGAGTACCCCTCGGGCAGGTACGTCAGAAGGTTCTTCCAGGCCGTATCGACCTGGTCGTAGACGTACTCATTGATTTCGTGCTTGGTATGGAACAGCAGCGCCACGCCGAACGCGAGCAGCATCGCCGAGGTGAGCAGGGTCATCACCACGCCTACCAGTTTGACGATCCAGCGCAGGAATCCCATGGGCAAGGCCTTTCACGCGTAGATTGTGCTACCGCAACGCCGAATCCGGGTGGAGCGCCCGAATTCGGCAAATGAAGGAAGAAGTATACGGCCCGGCCGTTCCGTCAAGCAATGTGACGGCCTAGCGGCGGGTGTCCATCTGGGTTTGCAGGAACCAGTCGATGAACCCGGTATTCACGTCGCCGCGGCGGAACCGCCCGGAGCGCAGAATGCGAGCGCAGAACGGCGCGGTGGTCTTGACGCCCTCGATGCGAAACTCGTCCAGCGCGCCGGCCAGCCGGTCCATCGCCTGTTCGCGCGTCTTGCCCCAGCCGATTACCTTGGCGAGCAGCGAGTCGTAGTAGCGCGGCACGGTGTAACCGGCGAAGATGTGCGTATCGATGCGGACGCCGGGCCCGCCCGGCAGGTAGAGGTTCCGGATGATGCCCGGCGACGGCGCGAAATTGTTGTCTGGGTCTTCGGCATAGACCCGCGCCTCGATGGCCGCGCCCTCGCGGTCGGGGCCGGCATAGCCCAGGTGTTCGCCCGCGGCCAGCCGGATCTGCTCGGTCACGAGGTCGAGGCCGGTCACCTGTTCGGTCACCGGATGCTCGACCTGGATGCGCGCGTTGAATTCGATGAAGTAGAACTGTCCGTCCGCGCCCAGCAGGAACTCCGCGGTGCCCGCGTTCGAATAGCCCGTCGCCTTCGCCGCGCGCAACGCCGCACGGATGATGCGGTTCCGGACAGACGCGTTCAGGTTCGGCGCGGGGCTTTCCTCGATGAGCTTCTGGTGCCGGCGTTGCAGGCTGCAATCGCGTTCGCCGAGCGCGATGATTTTGCCGTAGTTGTCGGCGAGAATCTGAATCTCGATGTGTCGCGCGCCCTCGATGTACTTCTCGAGGTACACGCCGCCGTCGCCGAACGCCGCCTCGGCTTCCGTCGTCGCGATTTTGAACGCGTGGTTGAGCGCGACGTCGTTGTGCGCGATGCGCATCCCCTTGCC
>CAYUZD010000337.1:0-3799 GCA_964449475.1 uncultured Nitrospirales bacterium | reverse complement strand
GCGTGCGGCGTGCGGATGTCGTGGATGATGACCTCGACTTCGCGCGTCGCGTCCTCGGTGATCACGCCGCCGGGCGGGATCTCGACGACGCGATTGGGCGCGGGGGGAGTCGGCTGAGTGTGGTCGTGCTGATGTTCCTGCGCCTGCGCCGCCCACGCGACGAGCACCAGCGCCGCTGTTGTCACCCACGTGCGAACGCGCATCGAGTCACTCCGCCATCGTGCTTGCCGGGCCGCGCAACGCGCCCACGCGGCTGAATCGTACCCCTTCGAGTGTGTAGATGAAAAGCGAGAGCCAGATGAACGCGAAGGCGACTCGCTTCGCCGGGTCGAACGGTTCATGGAACACCAGCACGGCGAGGAACAGCGTAAACGACGGCGACAGGTACTGGAGCAGTCCGAGCGTCGCGAGCCGCACGCGCCGGGCCGCGGCGGCGAACAGCGTCAACGGGATCAGCGTGATCGGCCCCACAGACACGAGAAACGCGGTATCGACGGCGCTGCCGCCGCCGAAATGGTTCACCCCGCGAACCGTTAGCCAGGCTATGTATCCCAACGCAATTGGCAGCATGAAGAGCGTCTCGATGGTCAGTCCGCTGATGGAGTCGATCGGCGTGTGCTTGCGGATAAACCCGTACATGCCGAAGGTAAACGGCAGGAACATCGCGATCCACGGGACGTATCCGTACTGCACGACGATGTAGGCGACGCCCGTGGCCGCGAGGCCGATCGCCACGAACTGGCCGATGCGCAGGCGCTCGCGCAGGAGGACGACCCCCAGCATCACGCTGAACAATGGATTGACGAAGTAACCCATCGACGCCTCGACCATGCGATCGTTCGCGACGGCCCAGAGGAACACGAGCCAGTTCGAAGAAATGAAGAGGCCGCTGACGAAGAGCAGGCCGACGAGCCGCGGTTGCGCGAAGACCTGCCGGAACGCGGACAGCCGGCGGAGCAACGCAATCATGCCGAGGCCGATCACGGCGCTCCACAGTGCGCGGTGCGCCGTCATTTCGTTCGGTGGCACATGCTCGAAGTACTTGTAGTAGGCGGGAATCAGTCCCCAGAAGGAATACGCGACGGTGGCATAGACCACGCCGCGCTTCGATTGGTCTTCCGGAGACACACTGGCCTTTCCCGGCACCCGAAGGCCGGCGGACTAGTTCTTGTTCTCGATGAGGCAGCCGATGCCCTGACCGCCGCCTATGCACATCGCGGCGACGCCGTACCGCACGCCGCGGCGCTTCATTTCGTGGATGAGCGTCGTCACGATGCGCGCGCCGCTGCACCCGATCGGGTGCCCAAGCGCGATCGCGCCACCGTTAACATTGACCAGTGCCGGATCGATTCCGAGGTCGCGGACCACGGCGAGGGACTGAGACGCAAACGCCTCGTTCAGCTCCCACAGGCCGATGTCGGACACGTTCAAGCCATTGTGTTTCAATAACTTACGCGTTGCCCCGATGGGCCCGAGCCCCATTGTCGCGGGGTCGCACCCGCTCGACCGGACATCGCGCAGGTAGACTGCGTTCGACGCGTCGATGCCCGCCGGCACGGCGTCCTCTGGCACGAGCAGGACGCACGACGCGCCGTCGTTGAGCCCCGAGGCGTTCGCGGCCGTCACGGTCCCATCCGGTTTGAAGGCCGGCTTGAGCGCGCCCATTTTCTCGCGCGTTGTGTCCGGGCGCGGATGCTCGTCGGTGTCAACAGTCGTGTCGCTCTTCTTCGACTTGATGACGATCGTGGTGATTTCGGACTTGAACGCGCCGGATGCGATCGCCTTCGCGGCCTTCTGCTGGCTCTGGTACGCGAAGTCGTCCTGTTCCTCGCGCGAGAGCGAGTATTTCTCCGCGACGTTCTCCGCCGTGATGCCCATATGGTACCGGTTGAAGATGTCAGTCAATCCGTCGAACACCATACTGTCGATCGCCTTCGCGTCGCCCATGCGCGCGCCGGCTCGCAGCGCGGGCAGCAGGTACGGCGCCTGCGTCATGTTCTCCGTGCCGCCGGCGAGCACGGCGCGATTGCGCTCCAGCAGGATGCTCTGCCAGCCCAATTCGATCGCCTTCATCCCGCTGCCGCAGACCTTGTTCACCGTGAACGAAGGGACGTCCTTCGGGACGCCCGCGGCCATCGAGATTTGGCGCGCGGGATTCTGTCCCTGGCCCGCCTGCAACACGTTGCCGAAAATCACTTCGTCGATCTGATCGGGTTTCGCACCCGTTCGCTTGAGCGAACCTACCGCGACCGCAGTACCGAGCTCGACAGCGCTGACGTTCGCGAACGCGCCGGACATGGTGCCGATCGGCGTGCGCGCCGCGCCCAGGATGAGTACGTTTCGCATGGAGATTGAATCCCTCCGGCTGTCCGGTGCCTACCTGAATAACAGCGAGGGCGGCCACAGGGGGCCGCCCCAACTCATGCGAGCATCATAGTGAAAACTGCCGCACCGGGTCTATTGTTCCCGCTTGGCCTGGAGGTCCCGCACTTCCTGCTGGATGGGCCAGAAGTGATTGAGCGGTCCGGCACCGCGGCCGAGCGCGAAGCCCTGCCGGATGGCCTCCGTCACGAACTGTTTGGCGTAGCGGATGGCGTCGGGAAGTATCTGCTGGTGTCCGAGGAACGCCGCAATCGCGGCGGCATACGTGCAGCCTGTGCCGTGCGTGTTGCGCGAGTCGATGCGCGGCGCGGAGAACTCGACGAAGTACCCGCCGCCGTATAGCAGGTCGGTTGACTGGGGCCCGGTCATGTGGCCGCCCTTGATCAGAACGGTGTCCGCGCCGAGGTCGGCGATCGCGCGCGCGGCATCCTTCTGCGACTCGGCATCCTTCACTTCAATACCCGTGAGCGCTTGCGCCTCCGCGATGTTCGGCGTGATAAGGATGGAGAGCGGGATCAACAACTGTTTCAACGACTGGACCGCGTCCTCGCGCAGGAGGCGATGGCCCGTCTCTGAAATCATCACGGGGTCCAACACGTATTTCTTGATCCCGTTGCGCGTAATCGCGTCCGCGACGGCTTCGATGATGGCGGCGCTCGAGAGCATGCCGCTCTTGGCGGCGTCGACGCCGATGTCCTGCGCGACGACGTCGATCTGCTGCGCCACGGTCTCCGGCGGCAGGTCGTGCACGCCGAAGACGCCGACGGTGTTCTGCGCCGTGATGGACGTGATCGCCGCCATGCCGAAGACTTGCAGCGTCGTGAACGTCTTGAGGTCGGCCTCAATGCCCGCGCCGCCGCCGCTGTCGCTTCCGGCGATTGTGAGCACGCGGGGCGGGATCGACGGATCCATGTCAGACGAGGACCCCGGCGATGCACGCGGTCATGAACGACGCAAGCGTGCCCGCGATGAGCGACTTGATCCCCAATTGCGCGATGTCCGCGCGGCGTTCGGGCACCAGCCCCGTCAGGCCGGCCATGAGGATGCCGAGGCTGCCGGGATTTGCGAAACCGCAGAGCGCATAGGTCGCGATGGTGACACTGCGCGCGGAGAGTTTTTCGTGCTCGATGAGGCCGAGCATGTCCGAGTACGCGATGAATTCGTTCAGGATGGTCTTCGTGCCGAGCAGGTTGCCGACCGCGGCGATGTCCTGTCCCGGCACGCCCATCAGGAACGCGAACGGCCGGAACGCGTACCCCATAAGTTCCGTGAACGAGAGACCCAGCACGCGATCGAAGCCGAGATTGATCAGGTACACGATGCTGACGAACGCGATCAGGAGCGCGCCGACGTTCAGCGCGAGCATGAGGCCTTCCGACGCGCCGCGGGCGGCGCCATCGACGACATTGCGGCTCTC
>CAYUZD010000336.1:0-3803 GCA_964449475.1 uncultured Nitrospirales bacterium | reverse complement strand
CCCACGACGCCGACGGCGACACGATGCACGTCCCATACACCCGCCGCCCCGCCCGCAACGCATCTCGCAATTGTTTTCCGGTCATGAAGTGATTGCTTCTCTCGCTGCGCTAGTTAATCAATATTTGAATTCTCGCGGGGCATCTTCTTCGGAAGTCCACTGGAACGGCTGCCATGAACTTTAGTTCATGTTATTCAAACTGAAAGATTGACCTCGCCTCATCTTCAGAAATGCATTTCAAAGCGGGTGGGCCGCCGCCATGCATCCCGCTTTGTGGATAGGTTTTGACCCAGAATCGTCCATCGGAGGGGTCTCTGAACAGCATTTCCCATCCGCCGTATTCTTTACTGTATCCGACTCTTTCAAGAACCTCTTCAACCAACCATGTGATCCGTTCGCAAACCTCATCTCCGCGCACTTGTGTGCCGTTTGCAACCCACTTTCCGATCAGCTCTATCTCTTGGGAGTGAAGTGTCTTCATTGATGATTTCTACGGTTTCGCCTAAACTCGCAAAGCGTGCTCACCCCTGTCTCTCCCTAGCAACCGTGTGCCACGGCTAAGCGGGGTTTGCTTAGCCGTGCTCTCACCCCGCAGCCCCGCCCCGTTCCCCCCATCACCCCCACCTCCCCAGTGGATGCGTCCGTTCCACTGCCGGCATCGCCACCCGCCCACCCTTCACCTGCGTCTCCCACACCGCCTGAATGAACTCGTGCGCCGCACGCCCCGCCTGCACGCTCGTGAACGGCTCGCGATCCTGTTCCACCGCCTCAATCAAATCATCCACGATCGGTTTGTAGTGCCCCACCGGACCCTCCGGCAACACAATCTTCGGCGATCCCGGCAACGGCTCCCACGCCGCCGAATCATCCACCCAATTCCCCGACGCAATCATCCGCACCTGCGGGATCGGCCCCATCCGGATCGACATCGCGCCCGCCGTCCCATACAAATCCAGCCCCCAGCGCGTCCCGCCACCCTCTGCGCCCTTCACGCTCGCGAAGTACCCGCGCACTCCCTCCGCGAACCCCCACGTCGCGTGCACGGTGTCTCCCACGACCAGCCCGAGCGGCTCCGTCGCCTCGCGCACATCTCGCGGGTCCGCCGGTCGCCCGTCCACCAGCACCTCCGCTTCGCACCACGCCGGGTCGCCCGCGAAGTACCGCATCAGGTCGAACATATGCACGCCCAGCACCACCAAGTCCTCCCCGCCCGATCGCGCGTCCTCCTTGCCCCGCGCACGCATCTCCAGCAGCCGTCCAATCGCCCCCTCACCCACCAGCTTCTGCGCATGCCGCACAATCGGCGACGCCCGGAAGTTGAACGCCATCGACCATCGCAACCCCTTCGCCTCCAGCGCCGCAATGGCCTCGTCCGCCTCCGCCAGATCCGGCGTCAACGGCTTCTCCAGAATCCCGTGCGCCCCCGCCTCCGCGCACGCGATCAAATACTCCTTGTGGTTCACCGTCCACCGCGGCCCGATCGCCACCAGGTCCGGCTTCTCCGCGGCGAGCATCTCGCGGTAGTCCGCATACGTCTTCTGCGCCCCGGCCTCCTGCGCGTAATGCCCCCGCGCCTGCTCGTGCGGTTCCGCCAGCGCCACCACCTCGACATCGTCCCGCAGCGCGAACAGCTGGTGCATCTCGTGGCCATACCCGCCATGGTCGTAATCGCCAATCACGCACGCCCGCCAGCGCCTGGGATCGCCCACCGCCCGCGCGCCCGCCAACACCGTCCCCGCCGCCACGCCCGCCAGAAACGCCCGCCGTGAAATCGTCATCCGTCCACCTCGTCTCACTCGGCCGCCGGCCGCTTCGAGTCGATCTGAATCAATTCCGAGATCACTCTGTCGCAGATTAACGACATGATCTCGCCGCCCACGTTCGTCGCCACAAGATAAATCCGGTCGCGCTTCGGCGCGATCCACACCGTCGCGTACCACATCGTGTTGCTGCCGCTGTGCGTCAGCGCGATGCCGTCCGCCCACCCGCGCTCCACGACACCCCACCCCGCCGCGTATTCGTCCGTCGGCACGATCAACCGATCCAGTTCGTCCCTCGTGAGTATCGCGGGCGTGGTGCCTGTCAATTGCAGCGCCGCAAACTTCGCCCAGTCCTCCAGCGTGCAGTGCACCCGCCCAGCCGGACCCAGCGCCTCCGGATTGTCCAACTGGCTCGCCGTCCACCCGTCCCGGGCCTTCACATGCCCCCACGGCTGGTCCGTCCCGCCCGTCGTCCCCGGCGGACCGAACCCCGCCGACGCCATGCCCAGCGGCTCGAAAAGCCGCGCCTGTATTAGCGTTTCCCACGTCTGACCCGTCACCGCCTCCGCCATGCATCCCGCCGCGACATATCCCAAATTCGAGTACACGTACTCGCCTGGCTTTGCTGTAGGCGCGTCCCGCAGCGATTCCTTCAGATGAGCCAGCCGCCGATCTTTCAACTCCAGGTCAGCGTGTGACCACCACGATTTCGCATTCGCCGGAAACTGCGCACGGTGCGTCACCAACTCCCACAGCGTCGCGTCGTGGTACGCCTCGTCAATCTCGCTCTTGAGTCCCGAGATCGTCTCAACGAGTTTCGCGTCCCAATGCAGCAGCCCTTCCGACACCAGCGTCGCCAGCACCGTGCTGGTCATCGCCTTCGTGCACGATCCGATATGAACGAGATCGCCCGCCGTCATCGCGGCGTCCGATCCCGCCTTCCGCACGCCCGCCGCGCCAATCCCAATCAAGCCATTCGCATCCGCTATCGCCGCCACCATCCCCGGCACACGCTTCTCCGCCACCTGTTTGCCGACCACCTCGCGAATCGCCGCCGAGGTTTCCGGTTCCCGAGCCGTCTGTGCCGCCGAGACCGTCGTCAAGCCCAAGCACGCAATCACACCCAAAATCCGCCAAAACGGCCGCAAAACCGCGTATTTCAATGTGAACGCCTCCCGCCCGGCTCGCTGGACTCAATTCCCTGGATCATCTGCTTTGATCAATTCCAGATACGTCGAGTACGCCTCGTCCGCGCTGGCCTCGCCCGAATACACACATACGCCGAACCCCACCCGCAGCGTCTCACCCGGCTTCACTTCAATCCGGCTCGGTTCGCCGCCCGCGAACGCCGCGCGTCCGAAAGGGTTCGCCGCGATGAACCCGTAGTCCCGCGCATGAAACCACGATCGCCGGAAGTTATGCGGGTGCGGCATGACGACCAACCCAATCCTCTCGCCGTCGATTGTCCCCGAGCACTCCGCCCAGTCCGCCTGTTTCCCCCAGCACTCCGCTTCGTTTTCCAGCCCGTCGCTGTTCTCGATCCGCCCGCCGTTCTCGACCGCCATCGGCGTCGCCACGCGCACGCCCATCCCCATCTCTTCCTGGTCGCCAAACGCGAACGCCCGCTCCCCGAAGAACGCCGATTCGAGCATTAGATACACGCGCTCCTCGCGCACGTGTACCGCCACGGTGCAGGTCTCCTCGCACACTAGGCGGTCCCCATCGAAATACCGGTTTTTCACCATAAATCGCCCGTAATTCGGCCCGGATTCGGGATCGCCCACGAGCCCCTCGTGCACCACCCGGCCTTGGTTCCGCCAGAAATCCGCCCCGTCCAGATCGCCGAAGGCCAGCCAGATCCCCGGATGCATCGTTGCGTGGTCCGTCGCATCCACCCCCTCGCGCGGCGGATGCGCGCGGGTCGCTTCAACGCCGCGGAGAGTGTGTATGCTAGTAAAATAATGACGAAAGATTTCCGGGTCACGGAGCACGTACCGCGCGAACGGCCGGTCCCCGATCGTGATTGCGACCGCGTCCGGCCCA
>CAYUZD010000335.1:0-3824 GCA_964449475.1 uncultured Nitrospirales bacterium | reverse complement strand
GTCGAGGCGCGCCGTGCTGCCGTTCGGAATCCAGCTGTACAGCGTTAGGGACCGCCTCGATCGCGACGTGCCGGATACCCTGCGCGGGCTCAAGGCCGCCGGCTACGACCACGTCGAACTCTTCGGCGTCGCGCCCGCCGGGGCCGTGCCCTGGCGCGACATGCTGGACGACGCGGGTCTGCGCGCGGTCGCCGCGCACGTGGACTACGAAACCATCACCAGTGACACCGCGGGCGTGATGCACACGGCGCGCACGCTCGGGTTCGAGGACATCATCGTCCCTTGGTTGAAACTCGACGGCGCGAAGGAATGGGTCGACGCCGCGACCACGCTCGACGGCATCGGCAAACAGCTACGCGACAACGGCCTGCGCCTCGGCTACCACAACCACGAACACGAATTTGAGATGATCGGGGAGACCACCCCCTTCGACATCCTGTTCGAATACACCAAGCCCGAACACATGTTCCTCGAACTCGACGTCCGCTGGGCCGAGGAACTCGGCGGCGACGCCACCGCCATCATCGAAGATTTCGGCCCGCGCTGCCGCTTCCTGCATCTCAAGGAACGCCCCAAGACCGGCCACGGGTTCACCGAAGTCGGCAACGGTCTCATCGACTGGCCCGCCATCGTCGCCGCAGGCAAAAAAGCCGGTGTCCAGTGGTATATCGTCGAGCAAGACGAAAGCGACACCGACTCCATCAACAGCGCCCGCATCAGCGCGGATTACGTGAAGCGACTTTAGGGCGACGCGTGAATTAATCTGCCGATTCGAGGAACCGCATCAGTGAAGCATTGTAAAAGGCTGGATTCTGTTCGTGCGGGGAGTGTGAAGCATCCGGGATGACGCACAGTGTTTGCTTCGGCAACAACTCCGCGAGAAGATGTAACAGTAGCCGAAGGATCGCGTTCGTGCGTTCGCCTTCGATGAGCAGAACCGGGACAGAGACACCCCGTACGGCCGTCTCATGAAGAGGTTCAAAGCCATCGCCGAGTAACTCAGCCGCCAGCGGCGCGGTGTTCGCTCTCGCTTGTTCAAGGCGCGACTCGTCGAGATTTTCGAAGACCTCCGTGCCGAGTACACCGCGCGCGAAGATCTTCATTCCGGCGTCAAAATCACCCGCCCGAAACATTTTCGTGGCCGGTGCGACCACTCCTGCGCCGAACCGCGCGAACGCGACCGCAGCCGCCGGTCGCCGCATCAGTAGAACCAGCATCTGTCGCAAAGTCGGCGGGACGTCAACCCGCAAAAGCGGAAGCACAGGCGGTTCCGCCAGTGACAAACTCCTCACAAACTCAGGCGATTCGATGGCGAGGCGGAGCGCGATATACGCACCCCATGAATCACCAACAATGTGTGCGGGAACTGCTCCCAGTCTGCGAATCAGATTTTCGAGATCGCGGACATGAGGCGTCATTTGGTCATCCACGTCGGGTGGTATGGGCGAATTCGGATAGTGATATCGTCGACTATAGCTAATCGCGCGGTATTGTCGGCCGATTGCTTTGATCTGCGTTGACCAAATCCGGTAGTCGCTGAGTCCGCCATGAACGAACACAACTGGATCGCCCTGTCCGATTTCGATGTAGCAAAGCTCGACGTCTCCGAGATCCATTGGTGTCAGCGCAGGAGTTGACATTCTTAGGGTGACTCCTCAGAAGTATTCGTGGCCTCTCCCGTCATGGGCACAAAGCGAACCAGATCGAGCATTTCGTGATCGATGGGCCCATCTTCGCGCTTCGTCAGTCGAGTAAGCTGCTGTACTTCACCGGCCTCACCAACCGGAATCACCATGCGGCCCCCGGGCTTGAGTTGATCGATTAACGGTTGCGGAATGTGGTCCGGCGCGGCGGTGACGATGATCGCGTCAAACGGCGCGTGCTCCGGCCAGCCCTGATACCCGTCTCCGATCCGGACATCGACATTGTCATAACCCAGCCGCTCCAAATCCGCCTTCGCGCGCAGGCCCAACGGCTCGACGATCTCAATCGTGTACACCTGCTTCACAATCTCCGCCAGCACTGCCACCTGGTATCCCGACCCCGTGCCGACCTCCAGCACCACGTCGTCTGCGTCCACCTCCAACGCCTCCGTCATCGTCGCGACGATGTAAGGCTGCGAAATCGTCTGGTCGTGGCCAATCGGCAGCGGCGTATCGGCGTACGCCCGCGCGCGAACGTCCTCCGGCACAAACTCATGCCGGGGCACTGTCCGCATCGCGCGCAGCACCTCCGCGTTACGCACCGGCTTCCGGTCGAACACGCCGCTAGCGATGTCCCGGCGTACCATCGCGTCGCGTGCTTGCGCGAATGCGTCCGCTTCTTGCGCTGCGACGCCATCGGCGACCGCGCCGATCGCCCACAACGCAATACATATGCGGCTTAAGTTTGTTTCCATCATCAACTCGTGTACCCTCACCCATCATGAAGCAGATCGCCGACGATGTCCACCTTCTCGACGGGTTCCCGCCAAACGGGATAAACGTCTACCTCATCGGCGACGTGGTGCTGGATGCCGCGACGAAGCTCGGCCGCAAGCGCATCCTCAGGCAGTTGACCGGCAAGACCATCCGCGCGCATGCGCTCACCCACGCGCACCCGGACCACCAGGGATGCAGCCGCGTCATCTGCGAGGCGCTCGAGGTGCCGTTCTGGGTGGGCGAGGGCGACGCCGAGGCCGCGGAGACCGGCCGGCTCACGCTCGCCATGCCCAAGCTGCCGCTGAGCGGGGTCAGCGCCGCGCTGATGGGCGGGCCGGGGCATCCGGTCGCGAAGCGCCTCAAGGAAGGCGATTTCGTCGGCGGGTTCACCGTCGTCGACACGCCGGGACACTCTCCGGGACACGTGTCGTACTGGCGCGAACGCGATCGCGTGCTGATCGCGGGGGACGTGGTCTTCAACATGAGTATCATGACCGGCGCCTCCGGCCTGCGCCAGCCGCCCAAGCCGTTCACCGTCGACGCCGCCCGGAACCGCGAGTCCGCGCGCAAACTCGCGTCGCTCCGGCCGAGGATCGTGTGCTTCGGGCACGGACCCGTCCTGGCAAACGGCGATCGCTTTGTCGAGTTCGTCCGCGGCCTGCCCGCGTGATCCGCGATCGGATGCGATGATCGATTCCGAAGTGCCTCAGCCGGCCGGTGTCCATGCTCCGGACGGTACCTGGATCGCGATGCGGACACTGCGGGGGTTCTCGATCACCCGAGTCCTCGCCCGCGCGTTTCTCCGCGCCGGCGGATGGACGCTCTCCGGGCAGGTGCCCGATCTGCCGAAAATGATCTGCATCCTCGGCAAACACACGTCCAACTGGGACGGCGTGTGGTGCGTCGCGCTTATGTTCGCGATGGAGGATCGCCCCGTTGGGTGGATCGTCAAGGACATAGCGTTCCGCTTCCCATTCCGCCGATTGTTGCGTTGGCTGGGCGCGATCCCCGTCAACCGGAAAGCGCCCGAAGGGTTCGTCACGCAGGCGTCGCAGCGATTCGTCGAGGGGAACGCGTCCATGCTCTGCATCGCGCCCGAGGGCACGCGCGGCAAGGCGGACAAGTGGAAGACCGGCTTCTACCGCATCGCGCAAGAATGCAACGCGCCGATCATCCTGGGGTACCTCGATTACCGCCGCCGCGTCGGAGGAGTAGGCCCGCTAGTCTGGTTGTCCGGGGACTACGACGCCGATCTCCGCAAGATTGCGGCTTTCTACGAGAACATCACACCGCGCCACCCGGAATTCGCCAGCGAGATTCGGTAACGCCTGATCCGTTCAATCCGCGCGATCCGTGGCCGGTGTTTGGGGTCGTCCCCGCGACACAAAAAGAAGAACCACCCCC
>CAYUZD010000334.1:0-3851 GCA_964449475.1 uncultured Nitrospirales bacterium | reverse complement strand
TGATGTCCTACCGCGACGTCGGCATCTGGTACGAGCACCTCGTCAACCGCATGCTGGACGACCTGGTTCGCACGGCCGAGCCGAAGAAAATGACCATCGTCATCCGCGTCAACGCCCGCGGCGGCCTCGCCAGCACCGTCCGCGCGGAATACGTGCGAAGGTAGTACGCTACTCACCGAGCAGCTTCGCGATCTCGGCCTTGAGCGAGTCGCCGCGCAGGTCGCGCGCCACGATGTTGCCCTCGCCATCGATGAGTAGCGTGAACGGGATCGCGTCGACGCCATACAACTCGCCGACGTCCGAGCCCCAGCCCTTCCCGTCGAACACCTGGCGCCACTTCATCCCGGGGTGCTCCGCGAGGAACGCTTCGAAGTCCGATTTCTCGTCGTCGAGGCTCACGCCGAGCACCTCGAACCCTTGGTCGTGGAACTCTTCGTACGCCGCAATCACATTCGGCATTTCCGCGACGCACGGGCCGCACCAACTCGCCCAGAAGTCGAGCAACACGACCTTGCCGCCGTAGTCGGACAGCTTCACCGTGCCGCCGCCGTGCGCCGGGCCCTCGAAGTCCGGCGCCACGTCGCCCACCTTCATCTTCGTGTTGTAGCCCGAATCACCATCGCCCGCGCCGGCGTCGAGCGCGCCCTGCAACATCTCGGTCATGTCCATGACCTGCACACCGTCCGGCGGCGAATACACGAAGAGTTCGTCGTCCAACGGCTCGTTGATGACCACGTTGTTGTACGTCATCGTCATCGTCGGCGTACCGTCCTGGCCCAGCATCTCCATCTTGCGCGGGAACCCGTCCTCAACGCCCACGTACAGCCGTGTCCCACTCATCATTCCCGTGAACATGTCCGCGAATTCGTTGGTCTCGCCGTCTCCACCCGCCGCGTTCGCCGCGTCGTAGAACTCATCGCGCAGGTTGCCCGCCACGACGTACACGCTCGTGCCATCGAGTTCCTGAATCCCCGCGGGCGCCAGTGCGAACATCTGGTTCGACTGTTCGATGAACTTCCGCGGGTCCTGCGACGCGCCGCCGCCCATCATCGGCGACATCGGGTTGCCCATCATCTCGTTCGACATCTCCGCCATGGCGTCGATGTCCATCTTCATGACCATCCGCTCGCCCATCATGTCCATGTCCATCCACATCACGCCCGTGCCGTCCGCAATGCCCCGCACCGTCATCGTCTGGCCCATCATGTCGAACGTGAACGAACTCTCCGACTTCGCGCCCTTGCCACGCATGGTGCCCGCGAAGTTCATCGTCATCGACCCCATGTTCATGGCCATGGTCACGTCCGACGAATACGTCTCGAGATTCTCGAGCACCGGCGCGAGTGCCTCGGTCAGTTCCTCGTAGGTCTGGGGTTCCGCGTGGACGGTCGGAACCGCCGCGAGAGTCAGGAGAAACGCCGCGGCGAGTCTGCATACGTACATGGGATGGTGCTCCGCTGGTTGGCCGGTCCCGGCAAGGATTGGGTCGCCTTGACACGCGCCCGGCTGGAATCAACTGGTTGTTCGCTTCAGAATACCTTCATTCTACGCTATGAATTCGCCGGACGCCTTCCGGGATGCCACACCGGTCGAGTTTTTTGATCCCATTACGAGTCGCAAGTCGCCGTCTACGAGGGAACTATGGCTGAACATCGCGCCCGCATCGACTGGAAACGCACCACGGAAGATTTCTCGTATCCGGCCTATAGCCGGGACCATTCCTGGGCCTTCAAGGGCGGGGTGGCGGTCCCCGCGTCCGCGGCCCCGAAGTTCCTCGGCAGCCCGGACCGCGTCGACCCCGAGGACGCATTCGTTGCCGCGTTGTCCAGTTGTCACATGCTCTCCTTCCTCGCGATTGCGTCCAGAAGGCGTTATACCGTAGACACTTACGAGGACGATGCGGTTGGTTACCTCGAGCCAAATAGCGAAGGAAAATTGGTCATGACGCGCGTGATTCTGCGCCCGAAAGTCGTGTTTGGTGGTGAAAAAAGTCCCACTTCGGAACAGATCGATCTGATGCACCACCAGGCCCACGACGAGTGCTTTATTGCCAATTCGGTCAAGACCAATGTCCGGTGCGAGCCATACTTGACTTAATTGATAATCTATGTCAGGATTAAATACGACCGTAGGTCGTGTTATGCCCGGGCGAGGGTGCGATCCATGCAGACTGCCATCACCGAGGACCCGAAACTCCTCGACGAGCTCAATTCGATGGGCGCGGAAGATCTGCTCAAATGGGCTTGGGCGAACCACGGCGAGCGCGCGGGCATCATCACGAGTTTTCAGAACACCGGCGTCGTCATGATCGACATGGCCAGCCGCGTCACGCCCGATCTCCGCGTGCTCACCGTGGACACGCTCCGCCTGCATGACGAGACGTACACGCTGATGGACGAACTCGAAGCGCGTTACGGCATCACCATCGAGCGCTTTAAGCCCGAACCCGACCGCGTGGACCGGATGGTCAAGCAGCACGGCGAGTATCTCTTTTTCGACAGCAAGTCCAAGCAGGAATACTGCTGCCAGATTCGCAAGGTTGAACCGAATGTCCGCGCGCTGGAGACCGTCGATCTCTGGATCACGGGTCTGCGCCAAGACCAGTCGGAGACCCGCGCCGAGACGGCCAAGGCCACGTATGCGCCGGTCGCCTGGGGCAAAGTGCTCAAGCTCGCGCCCTTGGCCGATTGGTCCGAAGGCCAGATCTGGGACTACGTCCGCCAGAACAATCTGCCCTATAACAAGCTTTACGACAAGGGCTACCGCAGCATCGGCTGCAATATCTGCTCGACGCCCGTGCTGCCGCATGAGCCCGCGCGCGCCGGCCGCTGGCGCTGGTTCAACGCGCTCGAAGAGAACGACAAGGAGTGCGGCATCCACACCAACACGATGGGCGGCGGGATCTGAAACGATCGCCACGCTGCCTGACGCGTTCCACCTCTATGCTCGCTCCGGGGTGTTAGACTGCTCCCAATGAAATCCTTCGGCCTCGACGATATCCAAGACATCGTCATCGTCGGCGTTGGCCCGCCGGCACTTGTCGCGTTGCTCGAGGCGAAGCGCGCGGGGCTCTCCGCCGTGGGCATCGACAAGGGGCCGGTATGCTCCGCGCTGCTCAAGCACCCGACGTTTATGAAATGGTTCTCGACCGCGGACAAGCTCGAACTCGCCGGTTTCCCGTTGCTCACCGAAGAGAAAAGCCCGACGCGCCGCGAATACCTCAAGTATTGCCGTGCATTCCAGCGCTATCACGGGATCCTCGTGAACACCTACCGCGAGGTCACCGCGATTGAACCGGAGGATGGCGCGTTCCGCGTGCACACGCGTGACCGGTTCGGACGGGAGTATGTCTGGCACGCGCGAAACGTCGCCGTTGGGACTGGCTTCTACGACAGCCCGCGCCGGCTGCACATTCGCGGCGAGGACCTGCCGCATGTCACGCACTTCTATACCGAGCCCCACGGTTACGTCGATCACCACGTCGTCGTGATCGGCGGCGGAAGTTCAGCGGCGGAGGCCGCGCTTGAGCTCTGGCGCGAAGGCGCGGCAGTGACGGTCGTGATGCGCGACGCGAAGTTTCACACCAAGTTCTGGGTTGAGCCGGACATCGAGAACCGCATCAAGGAGGGATCGATCACCTGCTACCGCCACGCGCGCGTGCTCGAGATCACCCCGGACGACGTCGTCGTGATCGATCAGGACGGCGAGATCGCGCATGTCCCGGCGGATTTCGTCCTGGCGATGACGGGCTTCGAACCGGACACGTCCCTGCTCAAGGCCGCCGGCGCCGCCGTGGACGAGAACACGAACAAGCCGCTGCTCAACGACCACCTCGAGTCGACCGTCCCCGG
>CAYUZD010000333.1:0-3858 GCA_964449475.1 uncultured Nitrospirales bacterium | reverse complement strand
GGACGTGTACATCTGCAACGTCATCAAGTGCCGCCCGCCCGACAACCGCGACCCGGCACCGGATGAGAAGAAGGCGTGCGAACCGTACCTCGTGCGGCAGTTGCAGATCGTGAAGCCGAAGGTGATCTGCGCGCTGGGTGGGCACGCGGCGAAGACGCTGCTCAAGACCGACGCGCCGACGGGCAAGCTGCGCGGGAAGTGGCATTTTTACGAGGGGATTCCGCTGCGCGTGACGTTCCACCCGGCGTACCTGCTTCGCAACCCGGCGGACAAGCGGCTTACGTGGGACGACGTGCAGGAGGTGATGAAGGTGCTGCGCGGGGAGGTCGTGCCGCGGCCCGAGGACCAGTCGGGGACGCTGTTTGGATAGTCGCCGATGTCCGCCGCCCACGCCGAAATTCGCCCGGTCCGCTGGCACGAGTCGCTCGTCGTGCGCATTCTCGTGCTGTGCGCCGTGCTCGTGTTCTGCATGCTGGGGGCCGTGTACTTCCTGACGGGGCACTACTACAAGCAGATCGTCACGACGATGCAGGACGTGGCCGATCGCGCGACCGAGACGATCCGCGTGCAACTCGAGACGCGGCCGGATCTGGACGTCGAGATCGCGCCGGAAGGCATCGAAGTGCCGATGGAAATCGAGTCGTTCCACATCCAGCCGGGGGTGGCGGCGTCCGCGGGCGAGCCGGGACACCTCTCGCCGGAGTTTTCCGAGGGCGGCGAGCTGTACTTCCGCGCGACGAAACCGATCGTGCTGCCAAACGGCGACGCGTACCTGCTGACACTGAACATGCGCAAGGTGGACCCGCAGACGGAGCTGATCCGCGCGTTCAAGAACCGATACCTGCTCGGGTTGACGTGCGTGTTTATCATGACGCTGGGCGTGATGATTTATCTGATCTCGAAATCGTTGCAACCGTTGCAGACCTTGTCGGAAACCTGCGCGAAGGTGTCCGCAGGCGAATTGCAAAACATCGAGGTCGGGTCCGCGCCGGGCGAAATCCGGACCTTGGGCGAGACGTTCAACCGGATGGTGGCGTCGTTGCGCGAGAAGGCGACGGTCGAGGCGAACCTGCGTCGCGCGCAGCGGCTGTCGGCGATCGGGAACCTCGCGGCGGGCGTCGCGCACGACGTGCGGAACCCGCTGAACGCGATCAAGCTGCTCTCGAGCCAGGCGCTGGACGAACTGAAGGCGAACGGCCACGAGCCGGGACCGGCGCGGGCGCTGCAGACGATCCGGAGCGAGGTAGACCGGCTGGAGGACATCGTTTCCGGGTTCCTGTCGCTGGCGAAGGAGGAGGCGCTCAAGCGCGCGCCGAGCCGGCTCGATCCGATTCTGGACGAGTGCCTGAACCTCGTGCGCAAGGACGCGGAGTCGCGCGGGCTGCGCGTGACGTCGGAACTGCGCACGGGCGAGTTGGAGTTGTCACTGGATGCGAAGAAGCTGAAGCGCGCGGTGCTGAATGTGCTACTGAACGCACTCGAGGTGTGTCCGCCGGGGGGCCGCGTGCGGCTGTTCTCACGCGTGACGCCGGACGGCGCGGAGATCGAAATCCGCGACGACGGGCCGGGGATGACGCCGGAGACGATTGAGCACGCGTTCGACCCGTACTTCACGACGAAGCCGACGGGGACGGGGCTGGGCCTGTCGATCACGCGCGGGATCGTGGAGGAACACGGCGGGGTCATCCGGCTGACGAGCGCCATCAATCACGGCACGCAGGTGTTGATTTCGCTGCCGCGCGAGGTGCCGCAACGGGAAGGTTCGGAGGCGCGTGGACCCGTTTCGAATTGACGTGAGCGACGCGGTGCTGGCCGATCTACGCGATCGGCTGGCGCGGACGCGCTGGCCGGACCAGCTCGACGGCGCGGGTTGGGACTACGGGACGGAGCTGGGTTACCTGCGCGAACTGTGCGCGTACTGGAAGGACACGTTCGACTGGCGCGCGCAGGAGGCGGCGCTGAACGGGTTTGCGCAGTTCACGGCCGCGATCGGAGGGCTGCGCATCCATTTCATTCATCAACGATCGCGGCACGCGCACGCGCTGCCGCTGATTATCACGCACGGCTGGCCCGGATCGATCGTCGAGTTCACGAAGATCATCGGGCCGTTGACGGATCCCGAGGCGCACGGCGGCCGCGCGGAGGACGCGTTCCACGTGGTGTGCCCGTCGATGCCGGGGTACGGGTTTTCGTCGGCGCCAACGGCTCCGGGGTTCGATATCCGCGCCGTGGCACGCACGAACATCGCGCTGATGGAGCGCCTGGCGTATGCGCGATACGGCGCGCAGGGTGGGGACTGGGGATCGCTCGCGACCGCATGGACCGCACGACTCGCACCCGATCGCCTGGCGGGCATCCATCTGAACATGCCGCTTGGCCGTAAGCCCGCCGATCCCGCGCGCGCGGTGCTCGTGACGGAGGAGGAGCAACGACATCTCGAGCAGGCTCGAACGTTCCGCGACGTCGAAACGGGTTACCAGGCGATTCAAGGGACCAAGCCGCAAACGCTCGGGTACGCGTTGAACGATTCGCCAGCCGGACTCGCCGCGTGGATCGTGGAAAAGTTCCGGTCATGGAGCGATTGTGCCGGAAACATCGAATCGCGATTCACGAAGGACGAGCTTTTGACGAACATCATGATCTGTTGGGTAAACGGGAATATTACACCGTCGATGCGGTTGTACTTCGAGAACCGCCAGGCGCTGCGCAAGGGCGTCGGCGACGAACGCATTGGTACGCCGACCGGCGTGGCGATATTTCCGTTCGAACTGGCGCGATTGCCACGCGTATGGTGCGAGGAAGTGTTCAACGTGACGCGCTGGACCGAGATGCCGCGCGGGGGGCACTTCGCGGCGCTCGAAGAACCCGGGCTGCTGGTTGAGGACATTCGCACGTTCTTCCGGCCGCTGCGGTGAGGCGTGATACGTGCCGCGCGCAAACTGTATTCTAGGGAATCCCCGCGGCGCCTGGTGTGCGAGATCCTTCGCTTTGCTCAGGATGACAAGAGGGGTGGATTGTTGTTAACAATGGCCGGATTGATGCATGGCTGAACGCATTCTGGTGACAGAGGACGATCAAGTCCAGCGGGACGTGATCGCGGACATCCTGATGAAGGAGGGGTACCGCGTGACGGCGGCCGCGTCGGCGCGGGCGGCGCTGGAGGCGCTGGAGGCGGACGCGTACGACTTGTTGATCACGGACCTGCGGATGCCGGAGATGGACGGGCTGGAGTTGCTGCGCGAGGCGCGGCGGCGGCGGCCGGACTTGGACGTGGTGCTGATGACGGCGCACGCGACGGTGAGGACGGCGATCACGGCGTTGCGCGAGGGCGCGTCGGACTACATCGAGAAACCTTTCGACCGCGACGAATTGCTGATCATCGTCGGGCGCGTGCTGCAACAACGCGGAATGCGCGAGGAAAACCGCAACCTGCGGCAACTAGTGAGCGACGCGTCCTCACTGGGAAACATTATCGGCGCGAGCGCCGCGATGCGCGCGGTGTTCGACGTGGTGCGCCGCGCCGTGCCGCTGCAGACGACGGTGCTGATCCAGGGCGAATCGGGCACGGGCAAGGAACTCGTCGCGCGACACATCCACTTCAACGGCCCTCGGAAGAGCAAGCCGTTCATCGTGGTGAACTGCGCGGCGATCCCGGACACCCTGGTCGAGAGCGAACTGTTCGGGCATGAGAAGGGCGCGTTTACCGGTGCGGAGAAATCGCGCGAGGGCAAGTTCGAGACGGCACACGGCGGGACGATTTTTCTGGACGAGATCGGCGACATGGAACTCTCGTCGCAGGCGAAACTGCTGCGGGTGCTGCAGGACGGCGTGGTCGAGCGGGTGGGCGGCGCGAAACCG
>CAYUZD010000332.1:0-3871 GCA_964449475.1 uncultured Nitrospirales bacterium | reverse complement strand
CGATCGCCACCGCGAGGCGCGTCGTCACCGGGAACCGCAGGATGCGCTTCGAGAATCCACCCGTAAGGTGGCCGGCGTAATCAGGATTGAGCACCAGCAGAAACGCGACGATGAGCGGCAGCCAAAACGCCGCGAACTTTGTCAGGAAATCGTCGCGCTCCCACGCGGCGGCGCCGGAGAGACTGCGCCCCCAGAGGAGCAACCCGACGCCGAGGAGCGTGCACGTCCCCGCGATCAATCCGCCGACCCGGCCCTCTTCCCAGAGGAGCGCCTTCGCTTGTGCGCGAGTGATGTCGCGGCTGCCCGCGGCGTTCATGCGGCGCCCTCACGGCGGCGGCCGCCGCTCACGCGCGCGAGGAAAATCGCGTCGAGCGGCGGGGTCGATTCCTCGACGATGCGCGCGCCGGCGCGTTCGAGTTGCGTGCGCGTCAGTGCCGGTTCGCCGTGACACACGACGGCCCAGTCGCGCCCGTCACCTTCGACGTCGATTACGCACGAGAGGTCCGGGAAGCGCGGCTGGCTCTGCTCGAATTCGACGATGATCCGTTGATGGGTCGCCTTAAGTTCGTCGAGCGACCCCAGGAAGGCGATCCGCCCCTCGTGGATCATCGCGATGTCGTCGGAGACGCGCTCTACTTCGTCCAAGAGGTGCGAAGAGAACAGCACCGTGCGGCCTTCCTCCGCGACGGAACGGATGATCACGGCGAGAATGTCGCGCCGCGCGGCCGCGTCGAGGCCGGAGGACGGTTCGTCAAGCAGCAGCAACTCCGGCCGGTGCGCGAGCGCGACGAGCATGCCCGCGCGCGCGAGTTCACCGCGGGAGAGCGAACGCACCCTTGCTTGCGCATCGAGATGAAACTGCTGGAGCAACCGTTCGGCATACTGCGCGTCCCAATCCGGATAGAACGCCTGCGTGTAGCGCAGGAGCTCGCCGATGCGCATCCAGCGCGGCAGATCGCGGTCCTCCGAGAGGTAACCGATTCGCGCGAGCACGGCCGTCGGGTTGCGGACGGGATCGTGGCCCAGCACGGTGACCGTACCGTCGTCCGGCGTGAGCGCGCCGAGCAGGTGCTTCATGATCGTCGTCTTGCCCGCGCCGTTCTCGCCCACAAGGCCGAACACGCGCCCGCGTTTCACGCTCAGCGTGACACGGTCGAGCGCGAGCTTCTTGCCGAAGCGATGCGAGACATTTTTCACGGCGATGACGGATTCGGTGTCAGGACGATCCACGGTGGGGCTCCTTGTCTTGTGCGGCGCGCTGTTCAAGCAGGCGGTTCCGTTCGCGCAACAGTTCGATCACGCGACGCTCGTCGAATCCAAGCGTGCGCGCCTCGACGAGCAGGGCATCGGCGCGCTGCGATAGAATCCGCCGGCATTCTTCGTCGGTATACGGCGTCGCACCGCCGGACACGTACGTCCCCGCGCCGCGCCGTTTGTACACGAGTCCCGCCGTCTCGAGTTCGCGGTAGGCGCGGACGACGGTGTTCGGGTTCACGACGAGCTGCTGGGCAAGCACGCGAACAGGGGGCAGTTCATCGTCGGGCCGCAGTCGGCGGGTGGCGATGAGGCCCTTGATCTGCTGGACGATCTGCAGGTAGGCGGGGACGCCGTCAGAGTGATTGACCGTTAATAGCAGCATTTTATACTGTTTTTTTCTTTACCGTGTCGAAACTGTAATACAATTTTCGTCCATTGTCAAGGGGATTCGAACGGCGTCACCGGCTCGCGATTGCCTCCGGCTGTTCGTGCGGCGGGCCCGGTCGCGCGCGTGAGTACGAGGACGAGCACGAGTCGGTGTGCGGTGTTCGGTTGGGTGCGCATGGGGGCGTTCACTTGATATAACGGTGTCCCCCACCGGCTGTCGGCTGGGGCGTTCTTTTTTGGAAGGAGCCGCGCACCATGACGCACGAGTCGTCGACCCTGCCGGGCTGCCTCGACACGGCCGCCATCAAGCATCTCGCCAACGAGCACATCCTCAACACCTATGGGGAACGCAAGCTGGCGATGGTGCGAGGCGAGGGCGCGACACTCTGGGACGCGGACGGCAACGAGTATCTCGATTTCTTCGCCGGGATCGCCGTCGCCAATCTCGGGCATTGCCACCCGGCCGTCACGCGGGCGATCGCGGACCAGGCGGCGACGCTCGTGCATGTCTCGAACCTGTACTACATCGAGCCGCAGGTGCACCTCGCGAAACTGCTCTGCGATCACACGTTCGCGCGGAAGTGGTTCTTCTGCAACAGCGGTGCCGAGGCGAACGAGGCCGCGATCAAGATCGCGCGGCGGTACTGGGTGCAGAGAGGCACGCCGCGGCCGACGATCGTCACCGCGGAGCATTCGTTCCACGGACGGACGCTCGGCGCGCTCAAGGCGACCGGCCAGCCGAAGTACCAGGCCGGCTTTGAGCCGATGATCGAAGGGTTCAAATACGTACCGTACGACGACGTGGACGCGCTCGACAAGGCCCTCACACCCGATGTGGGGGCCGTTCTTTTGGAGGCGGTGCAGGGCGAGGGCGGCGTGCGCGTGCCGAAGGCGAACTACCTCGCCGAAGCGCGGCGACTCTGCGACAAGCACGGCGCGCTGCTGATCCTCGACGAAGTGCAGACGGGCATGGGCCGGACGGGCCGGCTCTTCGCGCACGAGCACGCCGGGATCACGCCGGACATCATGACGGCGGCGAAGGCGCTCGGGAACGGCGTGCCAATCGGTGCGATGGGCTGCACGAACGCCGTCTCGGCGGGCTTCAGCGTCGGGTCGCACGCATCCACCTTCGGCGGCAACCCGCTGTCCAGCGCGGCGGCCCTCGCGACGCTTACGACGCTGCTCGAAGGCGGCCACATCGAGCACGCGGCGGAAATCGGCGCCTATTTCGTCCAGAAACTCAACGCCCTCGCGGCGAGACACAAGGTCATCAAGGACGTCCGCGGCTTGGGCCTCATGATCGGCGTCGAACTCACCGTCGCGGTGACGCCGGTGCTCGAAAAAATGATCGCCTCGGGCGTCATCTGCGGCCCGGCAGGCACGAACGTCATCCGCTTCGTGCCGCCTCTCATCGTGACGCGCGAACAGGTGGACCGGGTCGTGCAGGCGCTGGACGGCGCGCTCCGGACGATCTGATGTACGAAGATTTCATCTCGCTCGCGGATCTCACGCGGGCGGAAATCGAGGAATTGCTCCGGCTCGGCCTCGACCTCAAGCGCCGGCACAAGGCGGGCGAGAAGTATCGCCCGCTCGAAGGCAAGACGCTCGGGATGCTGTTCGAGAAACCCAGCCTGCGCACGCGCGTGACGTTCGAGACCGGCATCTACCAGCTCGGCGGGCTGGGCGTGTTCATGGAAACGCGCCTCGGCGAGCGCGAGACGGTGCCCGACATCGCGCGCAACCTCGAGCGCTGGGTGGACGCGATCGTCGCGCGCACGCACAAGCACGAGTCGGTGCTCGAGCTCGCCTCATACGCGTCCGTCCCGGTGATCAACGCGCTGACGGACGCACTGCACCCGTGCCAGGTGCTCGCGGACGCGATGACGCTCATCGAACGGCGCGGATCGCTGGACGGGCTGCACGTCGCGTTCGTGGGCGACGGCAACAACGTGTTCGCGTCGTGGGCGAACCTCACGCGGCGGCTGCCGATGATCCGGCTGACGCTGGTGTGTCCGCCGGGCTACGAGCTCAAGGGGCCCGTACACGAGGCCGCGGCGCGCGAGTGCGGCGAACGGTACGCGATCGCGCACGATATCGCCAAGGGCGTGAAGGGCGCGAACGCGATCTACACGGACGTGTGGACGAGCATGGGCCAGGAGGCCGAGAGCACGAAGCGGCGCAAGGCGTTCCGGCCGTACCAGGTGAACCGCGAACTGATGGCGCTGGC